>JAUIFT010000004.1 GCA_030430345.1 Calditrichia bacterium
ACTTCCAACTGTCAAAACTGCCATGGTAGTCAAATTCTCCTCACTTATAATCCGGCCGAGCGGCAGTATCAAACCCAATTTACCACCCTGCAGATTAATTGCGAATCCTGCCACGGTCCCGGGAAACGCCATATTGAGATTGTGCAAACTGCGGACCTCGCCAGCACAACTGATATCGGCATGGATGCCCTGGCAACCTACAGCAAGGATGCTTCCCTGGATGTCTGCTTTCAGTGCCATGCGGTGAAAGATGTTTTGCGGGATGATTACCTGCCCGGCGATGATCTTGGGGAATTTTATTCGATGAAGCTCCCGCTGCTTGCCACAGAACCGTATTTGCCCGATGGACGAGTGCGTTCCTTTGCCTATCAGCAGAATCACCTGTTTAGCGACTGCTACATTAACGGATCAATGACCTGTGTGGATTGTCATTCACCCCATTCTCAGGCATATCGCGACGTTACCGGCAAAGCGCTGGTCGGGCGCTTCGATGATGGCCAGTGCACTGGCTGCCACGCCAGCAAAGCGCAGGCCCCGGAGACCCACACCTTTCACAAACCCGGATCAGCAGGCAGTTTATGCACCTCCTGCCACATGCCTTTTCTCCAGCATCAGGGACTGGGTGACGATCTCACTTTTGCCCGTTCCGATCATGTCATCCCGATTCCCCGCCCGGCCTTTGATGCCAGCATCGGGATCGAGAATGCCTGCATTAAGTGTCATCAGGATAAGACAGTTGCCTGGCTGCAGCAGAAAGTGGATGACTGGTATGGCAAAAGCAAGCCGCCCAACCCGATGACCGCGGCTATCTTCGCGGCAGAAGATGTTTATGATATAAACGCTGCAGCTAAATTATTATTACGGCCGGACATCCACCATCCGATTGGTCAAGTCAGTGGATTAGTAACATTCATCAAGCGTTTTTTACGGCCGGATATGCGCGATCTGAGTAAGGCAATAGTAGAGCGCCTGGTGCGGCTTTCGGAAAGCGATGATATCGATCTGAAGGCATTCTCTCTGATGGCGCTGCATCTTAGCATGGATTATGATCCGGAAATACACGAATACATTGCAAAATCATTGAAAGAAATGGGTGCTCGTGAAAATGCCCTGCGCCTCCGTTGGGCGCTGGCGGTGGATTATCTTGGTAGCGTTTATGCCAGTAATGATGATAATACCAATGCCATCAAGGCCTATCGCAAGGCACTGGAGATTAACCCTTCCGATGATTTCACCTGGCGCAACCTGGGCCGTTCATATCGCCGGGTATCGGATTACAGCAATGCCAGCGGCGCTTATCTGCAAGCGGCTAAAATCAATCCGTATGAAACCGACATTTATTTTCAACTGGCGGACATCTACAACCGGACCGGCGATAGAGACGGCTTTATTGCTGCACTGCGAAATGTTTTGAAATACGATCCCACCAACCAACGTGCGCAGGAAATTCTTCGGCAAGTCACACCGTAAAATTCGGATTTCCGAATTCCGAATTCCGAATTCCGAATTCAAATCTTTACTGCCACTGCCGCTAAAATCACCTCGCCGGGTCATTGAACTTCTCCGGCATTGCCCCGTATATTGTCGCAAACCAATGGAGAGAATAATATGCGACAATTTTACCCGGTATTATTTATTCTTGCTTTCACTACCTTTAGCTTTACAAATCTTGCCGCAGAAGAACCAACTTTAACATCAATAAAAACATGGACAAGTGAAAACGGCTTAAGTGGGAATGATGTCCGCGTTATTACCCAAAGCCGGGATGATGCTATTTGGGCAGGCACTCGTCATAATGGCCTCAGCCGATATGCTCAGGAAGTTTGGACCCATATCGACACTGCCGATGGATTGCTTTCCAATGGTGTTATTGCTATCCATCAGGCGAAGAACAATGATCTTTGGTTTGCCGGTGGTGGTGGCGTAACGAGATTTACTGGAAAAGAATGGCGTCAATTCCCACTGGCGGAAATGGGATTAAAGGGACGGGTGATTTTCGCCATTCACGAAACGCCCGATGGCCTGCTCTGGTTCGGCGCCGCCGCCGGTGCCGCCGCTTTTGACGGCAGTAGCTGGCAGACCACCACTGTGGATGATGGCCTCGCTCACCAGGTTGTTCACGACGTTCAAACCGATGCTGCCGGCACCTGGTTTTGTACCCGCAAAGGCGGTTTAAATTATCTCTCAGAAAATAAATGGCAGGTCTTTTATCCCGATAAAAATTCCCGGGGCCTGCTGATGGATGTAAACGGCAATCTTTGGGTAGGCACTGGTGGTGCCGGCATTCTCCGTTTCGACGGCAAGGCATGGACGGAATATCATCCCGGGGAAACCTGGCTACCACAAACCACTGATCAAGATGGCAACATCTGGTTCGCCAGTGAAGGCGCCGGCATCACCCTTTACAATGGCAACGAACGGCGCCACTCCCTGCGGTCGTTATGGGTTGGTTTATGATTGGTTTTGAGACATTAAACTATCAGTGACCACAGGGAACGCAACCGTCCATCCGCTTTACTCTTAGGCAATATCCCCAAATATTATTATATTACGCTACTTTCATAAAATGCGGTATCTGTAGAAGATCTGCATGGAATTTCGATGATGATGGAAAGGGGTTATAACCTATGGTAAGCAGGGCTGATCTAGCTGAAATTCACGCACACCGCGGACCGGTCTTTAGATTCTTCTGGCCGATAACACATTATCTGGTCACCAACTTTTGTGTAGCGATCGGCTTTATTTATTTTCGTGTCCTCAACCAGACGACGATTATTGGCAAAAAAGAACTGCCGAAAACTGCCAATGTAATGCTGCTTTCCAACCATCAAAGTATGATTGATAGCTTTATGATCGGCCTCTGCGCATATTTTCCCCGCACCTTAATCCAACCCTCGTTGATCCCCTGGAATCCCGCCGCGGAAGAAAATTTTTACAAAAACCCAATAATGGCCTGGCTGGCTGATAACTGGAAATGTATTCCGGTGAAACGCGGGCGCCGCGATCTTTCCGTGGTCTATAAAATGAAACGGGCCTTACTAAGCAGCCCGGTAACCATTTTCCCGGAAGGCACCCGCACCCGCAGCAGTGAAATCGGAAAAGGACGGGCCGGCGCCGGATTGACTATTCTGGAGAATCGTCCCATCGTAGTGCCGGTTTATATCGACGGCAT
The DNA here is from genome assembly GCA_030430345.1 of Calditrichia bacterium. Next base: position 3,173 of record JAUIFT010000004.1, read on the forward strand.
GAATCGTTTACTGCCGGTTGGTGCTATTTTCCCCCGCCTGTTTCGCCATATCTATGTCTATTACGGCAGACCCATCGACATGTCCGAATTTGACAATTGCGAAAAGAATAAAGAAAATTCCCAGGCAGTAATCGATAAAGTAATGGCGGCAATGAACCGCCAGCGGGAGGCGATCCTGAAATTGAAAGAAGCCAGAAAAAAATAATCGTTATTCGTTGTTCGTTCCTCTTTGTCTTGAGACATATCGTAATCCATCTACCTGTCCTACAACAATTTCCGAGAAACGAAGAACGAACAACGATCAACGAAGAACGATCAACGATCAACGGCCTTCGAATAATTCCCCAGTGCACAGTTTTCAAATTCATTTGGTTCAGATGATGAGATGTTCTAAATTCTCCGCCTTGCAATACTTCAACTGAAAAAGAAGAGAATTTATTATGAACACACCACAAGTCACCGATACCAATAATCATTCCCGGGTAGAGGTATGGAAGATGTTTGATCGCATCGCCCATCGCTATGATCTGCTCAACCGCCTCCTTTCCATGTGGCAGGACGTTCGCTGGCGCAATCGGGTGGCCAGTCATCTCCCGGATCGCGACGATCAAAATATTCTCGATCTTGCCACCGGCACCGGTGATCTACTCATTTCCATCTTTAACCACAGCAAACGGGTTAAATCCGGTATTGGGATTGACATGGCTGAGAAGATGCTTGAGTTTGGCCGCCCGAAGCTGGTAAAACGTAATCTGCAGGATGCGATTACCTTGCAAACCGGTAATGCCACGGACATTCCTTTTGAGGCAAATCGCTTTGATGCAGTGACAATCTCTTTTGGTATCCGCAATGTTACCAATGTCTCCCAATCACTGGGAGAAATGCACCGCGTTCTGAACGACGGTGGGCGGGCGATTATCCTCGAATTCTCACTGCCGAAGAATAAGTTGATGCGGAGCAGCTATCTTTTTTATTTCCGCAACGTCCTGCCACGAATTGGCGGATTAATCTCCGGCGATAGCTATGCTTATCGCTACCTCAATGAGACGGTCGAAACTTTCCCCTACGGAGAGGACTTCTGTAATTTAATGACAGAAGCTGGATTCCAGAATGTCCGCCAGACTCCCCTGACTTTTGGCATTGCTACAATCTATCAGGGCGACAAGTAACTTATAGGAAAACCAGTTTAGCAGCGCAATCATTCCGGAATGATTTTTTGGAATGATTGCCTTTCTCGCGCCAATCCCTTTCTTGACATTCCCCGCTATATCACTTATCTTCCTTCAGGCTTACAGGCAAGCCGCCGGTCCGCGGGAAGGAACCGAGTTCCAGCCGCTGCAATTGAATACAATTTTCAGCAACTTCTTTCTGCCCGGAATGCGGACAAGGGCACACACGAAAGGAGCGCTACATGTCACGCCAACTGCCTATCAAGGCCAATATTTCCCAACTAAAGATTCAGGTAAAAGAACTGCAAAAAGCATTTAAAGCCGGAGAGATACCAGCTTTCAGACGCATCTCCGCCATGCATCCCCGTTTCAGGCGGACAAGCGATGAAATACTCTCAGCAGCGAATCTCAAACTGAGCGATTTCCAGCTGGTGATTGCCCGGGAATATGGTTTTTCCTCCTGGGCAAAACTCTCCCAACATCTTAAGGATCGGGCCCGGGATGTAATGTTTCCGGTAGACGCATTCATTGATGCGGCCGTCCCACAAGTAAAGGACAATCATCGCGCCGGCAATATCGAGCGTGCCAATGCGTTACTTGCCGAAGATCCCACGCTTGCCCAGGCCAATGTTTTTACGGCGGTCATTCTGGGTGAAGCAGATTGGCTTTCCGCACATCTCAAAGCAAGGCCGGAAGCAGCGGTACAAAGCGGCGGCCCCAGAAACTGGTCTCCACTGCTCTACGCCTGCTTCTCAAAATACCTCCGATTCGACAAGCAACGCGCCCCCGGTATTGTAAATTGTGCCAGGCAATTATTGGAGGCCGGTGCTTCCCCCGGGGATTATTTTATGTCTGGCGATGAAAAAGAAACCGCCCTTTATGGCGCTGCCGGCGTAGCTAACCATCCCGGGATGACCGCCCTGTTGCTGGATGCTGGCGCAGACGTAAATGACCCGGAAGTACACTACCATCTCGGCGAGTTCGACAACCGGGAATGCTTCAAACTTTTTTTCGACTACGGTATTAACCGGGAAGGGCAGGCAACGCTCCTGCTCCGTAAGCTTGATTATGAAGCCATTGATAGTATTCGCTACTTATTGAAAATGGGTGCGGACCCTAATGCGCAGGGAATTTGGGGAAAAGCAGCTCTGCACCAGGCAATTATGCGTAATCGCTCAATGCCCTACTTTCGCTTATTACGTCAATTTAATGCGGATATTAACGCGAAGACAAACGACGGCAAAAGCGTGCTTAGGCTGGCAATGCGTTATGGCAGGCAGGATGTCATCGACTGGTTGCAGCGGGAAGGAGTGGTCGATGACCTTAATGATAAAGAACGATTCCTCGGTGCGTGCGCCCTCGCCGATCGAGATACCGTGCAGAGATTATTACGCCAATCCCCAAACCTTATGAGTGAACTGAACGGAGAAGATTTAGCGATTATCAGCGATGCCGCCCGCCAGGGCCATATCGATAGTGTTGCCGTAATGCTGGAAATCGGATTTGATATTAATGCGAAAGGTTTATTGGGGGCTACTGCTTTGCATTGGGCCGGGTGGCATGGCAACGCGCCACTGGTCGATTTGCTGCTAAAGCATAATGCCAGTGTTAGTTTTTTAGATGACGGTCACAAAAGCGATCCGCTGGATTGGGCATTACATGGCGCCAGCACTCATAAACAAAAAGATTACTCCCGCGTTATCAACAGCATCATTCAGAATCGTGAAAGTGAACTTCTAAAGACCTGGAGCAGCCAAAAACTAAAAAAAATTTTACGCCGGTTTTCTGACTGAGCTTTTCCTCCGGATTCCAGATAAGCAAATATCTGGAATCCGTTATTTGGCAAAATATCATATTTCCTTCGACATCGTAAAACAAATATATCACTTCAATTCTCCAACGCTATCATATATTAACCGAGGCAGCTTAACAGGGAAGTAATACCATTTTTGGAGAAGGATTGTGCCTTATACCAAATAAGCTGACTGTCATCGAGAGGAGTACAGCGACGACGCAATCTCCCGGCCGATGTGTTTTCTTGAGATTGCTTTTCCCGGCAATCCGCGATCGCAATGACATGGAGTAGCATGTTTTAATGCACTACCAATTAATTAAAATGGTATTAATATTTGCCGGAAAGTGAAATGTATAAAAATTTACTCCTACTACTTTTCAGTATTCTTACATGTATAACGCTTGGCGAAATATTTTTCCGTATTTACCCTTCGCAGGATGTTCAGACAAACAATGAATATGCCTATCGGGAGGTGCTGGGTGAGTGGAAATTCCTTACGCCCTATCATACCGTGGCGATCAAATTTGAGGAAGACATAGATCATCATGGCTACTACAAGGCAAATGACTACACCATCTGGTTTAGTTATAATCAATATGGATCCCGCTGGATAGCTGCCAGCGAACAGCCCCTCGAAGGCACCGCGGTCTTGCTGCTCGGCGACTCTTTTACTTATGGATCGGGCATTCGCTGCGAAGATACTTATGCTTATCGCTTGCAGGAAAAGTTGCGTGCCGCTGGTGAAACGATAACTATATTGAACTTTGGAAAATCGGGTGCAAATGCAAAAACCTGCCTGGAGAACTACAATACGGTCAAAGATCGGGCAGATCATGACATCGTGTTATATGCCCTGCATTTAAATGATTTGATCGTATTCGATACCAGCTACATTCTCCGTAATCAAGCTCTGGACTGGCCCGGTGCCAGAGATTCAAAGTTTATCGAATTCATTTTAAAACGACTGAATAACTATGTCGGACGGCAATTCAAAATCAAAAAATTAACCAGCCCGGAAATTTATCAGGCAAAGTATTATCATAAAAATATGGCAGCGATTGTCGATTTAAAGAATCAGGTTCAATCCGGAGAGAAAGTTTTTCGAGTGGCGCTTTTGCCGATATACATCGATCTAAAAAAGGATACTTTTCGCCCGGTTTACAATACCATTAAAGAAGATTTAGAAGCGAAGGGAATTGTGGTATTTGATCTCACTGAAGGGTATAGATCATACAGTGACCAATCAATGTGGATTATGCCGGTGGATCAACATCCCAATGAAAAAGCAAATGCGATTATAGCAGAGGACCTCGCTAAGGCATTTCAATCATTACTCTCTGCCGGAGGCGTTCGCGATTCCACATCTGTGCCAGCACTTCGTTGATCATCCAAAATTGATTAATACTATTGATACCAGGAAAAAAGCCGCAATAAATTATTGCGGCTTTTTTCTTTAGCGCTATTTCAAATATGTTATTAACGTAAGTTCGGTGCACATGATACTATTGAAGGAGGATCATCTTTCTCACACGTTGAAAATTACCGGCGGTTAAGCTGTAAAAGTAAATGCCAGTGCTTAAATTTTCGGCCTGAAAAGTCTCTTCGTAAACCCCGGCTTGCTGAAATTGATTTACCAGCGTTGCCACTTCCTGCCCGAGCATATCATACACTTTCAAGCTTACATTCACATTTTTCGCTAACTGGTAGCGAATCGTCGTGGAAGGGTTAAATGGATTGGGATAATTCTGTGCAAGCTCAAAGGCAGCTGGTAATGATTGGGGATCATCTGCAATCGCTACAGGCGAACCGCTGTTAACCAGTGTTGCATCTCCTTCAAGATCACTATGATTATTATAGATTGAATAATCGCGAACATCATCCTGCCCGGCCCCGTTAACCCCATAATTTTCCAGTGAATCACAACGCCAATATGCAATCAACCCACTATCTGCACTTTGATAATAGTTTGCTGGCAAAATTCCAAACCGGAGTTGATTAATTTGCTGCTCGCTTCGGGCAGTTTTCCAGATACGAATTTCATCCATTTGCCCCGCAAAGAATTTATTAATCCCGGAAGGATGTTGCCGTGCACCAATCAATAACGGTTGATCATTATTGCCGGGGGTATCCCCCATTGTGGTTCGGCTTTTACTTAGTACACCATCGATGTATAAGAGAAAAAGATTTGCGCTGGTATCTAAAACTGCGGCAATGTGGTGAAAGTCCAGATCCATGATAGAATCCGAAGAAGAAATGAAATGGTCGGTATCGTCAACGCCTTCCCAAAAAAAGTCGATTGTATTATCAGACATCAAGGTGATTGACCAATGGGAAACAGTTGTATCGTGCACACTCCCCTTCCCAATTAAGCGCTGCCATTGATTCAGCTTATGCGACTGAAACCAAAATTCAACCGTGAAAGAACCGTCAAAATCCAGACTATTATTATCCGGAACCAGCATATAACCAGTTTGCCCATCCAGACTCAATTCACGGCCATTACCGGCACGGTTACTACCGGTTTGTGCTGTTAAATAACTGAGTACACCACCGATCAGCATCACTAAAATAAATGCTGCAATCCCTTTCATAAAACCTCCTGCATTCTTGCATGAACTACTTAAAAATTTGAATCATGAAACTACTGCGAGCCCACCGGCTAATCTATTTGCAAAAAAACAGTCGAATCGAAAAAGAACAAAAGCGGCAAAAACTCGCTGTAAAAATCCCCAGTATCAGAAGAGATATTAGTAAAAGCAGCCTGTTTCGTATGTGATCGACGCTACCGAAACAGAACCATTAAAAAAAACGGCTGATATCCGATTCGCAAATATTACACTTGCATCCCTAAGCGGTTTTTGTAAAATTAGTCAAATCCAGGAATGAAGTATGGGAGACCTATGAGAGTTGCGCTGATTTCGGATATTCATGGTAATGCGATTGCACTGGAAGCGGTTCTGGCAGATATTCATCAAGCAAAAGTAGATGCCATTATTTGCCTTGGCGATATTGCAACGATTGGCCCGGAGCCAATGAAGGTTTTAAAACGTATCCGGGATTTGAATATTCCTTGCGTAAAAGGCAATCATGATGATGCCTTATTGCAACCGGACCAAGCCGCAACATATCACATTCCTCCGATTCTCCAGCCGGTTCTGGATTGGTGTGCTGCGCAAATCACTCCATCAACCTGTGAGTTTCTTAAAAATCTCCCCCCAACCTATTCCATCAATTTGAGTGAACAGCATAATTTATTCTGTTTCCATGGCTCTCCGGGTTGTTATACAGATAAGCTATTAGCGATAACACCCCCGGAAAAACTTGATCATTTTCTTCAGGGGCATACTGCTTCAGTTATGGCTTGTGGTCATACACATCTCCAGATGCTTCGTCAGCACAATAGTATTCTTTTAGTGAATCCCGGTAGCGTAGGGCAGCCCTTCCTTAATACACCGGCCTCTGGTAACCCACCGGTACTAATGCAATGGGCGGAGTATGCAATCGTGCAATCGTTCGACGGTAAATTAAATGTAGATTTCCGCCGCATTCCCTACAGCATTTCCGCACTCAGGCAAGCAATTGCCAATAGCGGCATCCCGCTCCGGGAATGGTGGCTACAGCAATATAATGCTCATTGAGACCTGATTTAGATAACCTCTCCAGTTCTTTTTCCCCCTTTAAATTCAAACACATGATCGCGATCTTTCAACCGGTTTTTCCTCCCTTGAATAAACCCCTCCTGCTAAAAATTCTTAATTCCTTGAAATCATCTATTCGGCAAATTATTATGTATATGGCGGAATTTTGGTCCGCCATAGGCGAAGAAAAATTAACCTGATATGCGAATTACGATGCCGACTGCAATTTTTCTGCCTGCGCCACATCGCCGGAATTTTAGCATGCCGCTTGTTGTGTAATTTGCATATCTCAAATATTAAAACAGAATTCAGGATTTTTCTATTGGATCGTATTCTGACCGAAAAAGTCAGCTTGCAGCAACTAAGCTTAATGACTGTTGCTGTACCGCAGCGAGAGTCATTTCAGTCCGCCATTGGTGTGCGCAATGAACGCAAGGCCCTTTTTGTTCGCTGGACCGATCGTGATGGCAACTGGGGGATCGGAGAGAGCTCCTGCCGGCCGGACCCTTATTTTAATGGCGAGTATGTTTCCGGTGCTGCCGATGTCATTGAGTCTTTTCTTTTCCCTCGCCTCCCCGCAGAAGGCAGTATTGCAGAGATTATGGCGATTCTTGTCAAAGTACGGAACTGGCCGTTTACTACTGCCGCAGTACTGGACGCGGTTTTTGATCTCCGCCGCCGCCAGCAGCAGCCGGACCTGATCGATAATTGGCCGGGCGAGCGATTGCGTCATGTGCCGGTCGGAATATCGCTTGGCTTATTTGACACACCGCAAGCAGCAGTTGCCCGCGTTAGCGCAGCCGTTTCCGAGGGTTACCCGCGCGTAAAACTGAAAGTCTCTCCCGGTATGAACCTCGACACGGTTGCTGCTATTCGGGAAGCTTTCCCGACTCTCTACCTCGGCTTTGATGCCAATGGCTCCCTCAGCGAAAATGACTGGGGATTATTGAAAGCGTTAGCCGGGCAGCGTCCGGCCATGCTGGAGCAGCCGTTTCCTCCCCGGCGCATCGACCTCTGCCAGGCGCTAAAACAAGACCGTCCGGATCTTCGTATCTGCCTGGACGAAAGCATCACCGATATCGGCGATGTTATCAGCGCTCATCAAATGCAGGCTTTGGACGAAGTAAATATCAAACCGGGCCGTGTTGGTGGGATGCCGACAGCGTTAAAAATTCTGAAATACTGTAAGAATCACGATATTCCCTGTTGGGTCGGTGGCATGTTCGAAACCGGGGTTGGCAGACATTTAAACCTGCGCCTCGCGGCATGTATGCCCAATGCCACCGCCCATGACCTCAGCCCTTCCAGCCGGTATTTTATCCATGACATTATTCAGAACCCCTTTGAGATGGACGCATCCGGCCGCATCGATCTTGGGGATGCTGCACCGGTAGCGCTGGATGAGGCTCGCATTCAGGAATATCAAATTTCCGAAAAAATCTTGAACATCAGTTGAGCTTAATCTTCGATTAAGCCGGCCTGAATGGGAGTATTCTTTTGCTTGATTACCTGATTCTAAACGGCACCGTCTTTGATGGCAGCAAAGTTGAACCGCAATCTCTGGCGATTGGCATTCAGGGAGACCGAATTGTTCATGTTGGTGATGCACCGACACGCTCCGGCGCACGGGAAGTTATCGACGCCAACAACCTTTTTGTTTGCCCCGGATTTATCGATACCCACGCTTCTACAGGCCTTGGTTATATGCTCCCTAACGCCGGCGACAACAAACTCTACCAGGGCGTCACTACCGAGGTGATCGGCAATTGTGGGACATCCTCGGCCCCGATCGGCGATCTTTTACTGCCGGCAATGGACGAACTGGCGGAGCAGATTGGTTTTACCTTCCAATGGCGCACGCTTGGCGAATGGTTTTTTCAAATAGAGAATTATGGACTACCGTTTAATATCGCCACTTACATCGGGCACAGCACGCTGCGGGCAGGTGTTTGCAGCAACGCGCTGGAGGTCTCTTCCCAGGAAATTGATCAAATGGCCGATATGCTTGCCCAGGCAATGAGCGAAGGATCACTTGGTCTTTCCACCGGGTTGGTATATGCCCCGGGCAGTTTTGCTGACACCGCGGAAATCATTACCCTGGCGAAAGTAGCGGCCGCCCATGGCGGTATTTACGTCAGCCACATTCGCGATGAGCGGCAAAACCTGGAAACCTCGGTCGACGAAGCGATCGAGATTGGACGGGAAGCGAATATCTCTGTACTGGTAAGCCATCTGAAAGCAGCGGAAAAACCGAACTGGGGAAAAATTCCCGGCATCATAAAAAAAATCGAAGCGGGCCGGGCAGCGGGCTTATCACTCAATTATGAAATTTATCCTTATACCGCAGTTTCCACAAAATTGCGGACGTTTATTCCCAAGGACACTTTGAAAGACGGGGTAAAACACCTCGTCGAAAAGCTGGAGAACGATGACTGGCGAAAACACAGTTCCGATTGGCTGGAATACCGGGAAACCGACTACGATGCGATGATGCTCATTACCGAAAGTGCCCCCGGCGCCCCGGGCATGAGTATTACGGAAGTTGCTAAAAAAACCGGCACCCATCCCGCCGATGCCGTCGTGGATATTTTAATTAATGATCCCGATGCCTGGATCGTTTATCACTGCATCTCCCAGGATGATCTCGATACCGGTATTCTCTGGCACGATTCGATTATTTGCAGCGACTCCTGGAGTTACCCGGTCAATTCACCCAATCCGATCGGCAATCCGCATCCCCGTACTTATGGGGCTTTCACTCGCTTTCTGGAGCAATACTCTTTAAGCAACGAAAGAATCCCCTTCGGCCATGCTGTCCGGAAAATCACTTCCTATCCGGCTGAATGGCTTGGCATTCAGCAGCGTGGGAAAATCGCCGAGGGATATTTTGCCGATGTAACGATTTTAGATCCGGCGAATGTGAAAGAGAAAGCAACCTTTAAAGCGCCCCGTCAGTTCAGCCAGGGTACTGAATATGTTTGGGTCAATGGCACGCTGATGATTCGCCGTGGTGAATTGGATAGTAATACATTGCCGGGTAAAGTGTTGAAAAATCAATAGAATGACTTGCAAGCAACGAAAGTTAAAGAACCTATGGCGGAAGCTCCAACATTAAGAATTTGCAGCACCACGGATGCGGCAGCGATTGCGGAAATATATAATGAATCGATTATTGCCGGTGATGCAACAATGGATGGCGAACCAAAATCCGCGGATTATTTTTCTGCGCTAATCACGAATTTTGATCCCCGGGAAACCATTCTCATTCTTGAAGATGAAGGGATGATCGTGGGTTGGGGCATCATCAAAAAATACAGCGACCGCAGTGGCTATCGCTTCTGTTGCGAAACCGCGGTTTATTTACGGCGCGGCTTAATGCGACGCGGATACGGGTCCCGCATTAAACTGGCTCTTATTGAGAAATGCCGGGAAATGGGTTATCACCATATGGTCGCAAAAATTTTTGCCGACAATACCGCCAGCATCGCCTATAATGAAAAACTCGGTTATGAAATTGTTGGTCGCCAGCGGGAAATCGGCTTTAAGAACGGGCGCTGGCAGGATATCGTTATCATGCAATTGATTTTGGATGATGTGCCTCCGGAAATACCCGCGGCGTATAGCAATTGATTTAACAGCAACCAAAACATTTAACATATAAAAAGGAGAATATCCTATGGCTAATATTCAACTACCGGAACGCGTGCAAAATTTGATTGATAAAATCAAAGAACAGCCTTCCTTTACCCCTCGCCTGGCCCGCCAGTTACTGGAAGCGTCCGGCATTACTAAAGAAGATTTGATGCCCTGGGCAGATTTCAATCATCCCGATGCCGATTCTTATGGACGGAAACTCGTTTACGATGGCGACTATTTTGAGCTAATGGTAATGAGCTGGGTTGACGGCGATATGTCCAGCATTCACGACCATGGCTATGCCGAGTGGGGCGCCGTTAAGCTGTTCGGTCCCGCGGAACATGCTGTTTTCAAAAACAAGGATGGCAAACTCACTACGCTTTCCCGCTGTGAGTGCGAGGATGGCACAGTGCTCGCCGTGGACCATGACATGATTCATCAGATGGGCAATGTTGGGAAAGAGCCCTACCTGACCCTGCATCTCTACGGCTCCTATAATTTTGAGGAAGGCGTTACCGCGGACGCTCGTTTGTATGATCTGGAGGAAGGTAAAATCCAGTTCACAAATGGCGGGGTCTTTTTCGAATTGCCGGAAGACAAAATCAAGCGCCGGGAAAAATGCCCGGAGGGAGATTTCCCCACCTGGCTGCGTTGCAATACCGAGCTGATGAAGCGCCTCCTGCGCATGAATGGCACGCTTTCCGCCGATAGTTTTCAGAATGAGCGCGAAGAGAGAATTGCCCAACAGCTATTCGATGACCAGACCTGGGATGTACTCTCTGAAGAGATGGAAACTCTTGAGGATATGAATAGCAAACAGGTTGAAAACTATCATGAAATCCTTTCCCAGGAATTGTTTATGGCGGCAAAACTGAAAACCCAGTTATTGGATGCCGGATTGGTCGATGATGATTATTCCGACTATAATGCTGCCCTGAAAGCCCTGCTGCCAATGGGCGCATCCCCGGCTTTTACCCGGGCATTTATGAATTTGCTGCCAGAATATTTTGAATGCAGCATCTCCTTATCATAAGGGCGAATCATGCAGCCTTAACCCTGTGAGCGGAAATTAGCGTTTGCTAAAATTAAGAAAACAAGCGGTGTTGCCTGCGGCAATTACCGTTTGTTGCTTTTTATTACATTCTTAACCTTAAAATTATCCCTGGCCACCACCCGGTTCTTACTCATTTTAAATAATTGATATTCATCGGCCTGCCTTTTATTTATCTTGGGCAAGTCGTATAATTTTGTTAACTTATTCTGTATCATATTTCAGAAAGGGCAGAGATTATGATGCCGGTCTTTTTGATCCTTACAGTGGTTATCGCAATTTTTGCGATTGTTTTTGCACTGGAAAACACCGAAATGGTTACCGTTACCCTGTTTACCGTTCAATATGAAAGTAACCTCGCAATCGTTCTAATGCTTGCATTAGTACTGGGCATTATTATGGGTGTTTCCGTTGTATTGCCACGCCTGATCAAACAGGGAATTGCAATGAAAGGATTGCAGAAGCAAATTAAAACCCTGGAAGATAAAGCGGCGTCTGCAGCAGCACCGGCAATCTCGGATCCTCCGGAAGCAGCCGATCCTACCCCACCACAGCCCAATTTCCTTAAATAGATTCGTTTTCCGGCATTTTTGGGGAAACTGAATCGGCAAGTATCGAACAATCTTTGCATGTTGGTAGCAGAGCACAGTTTTTGATTTCAATTTGACGAGTATACATTTGCTTTTTAATGTTCAAGCTTCAGCCCGAAAAGAATATGCCGAAAGAAATGAATATCACTGAAGCGCTCCAATCGTTTCAACAATTGACGGCGCAACATGCCCGGGAGTGTTACACTGCCTGGGCAACTCAATATCGCCAAAGCCTGGAAGCCTTAAGAACAAAACTGGAAGGCTGTAACAGTAATCTGCAAAAGGCTGCAACCTCAGGGGAAACCCCGGCGGCATTTTGGAAAATTCTCACCGCTTTTACCGAAGAAGTCGACGATTGGGTCAGCGATATTTCCCTGATTACTGCGGAGACACAAACTGCCGACGTCTCCCGGCAATTTTCTGCTGAGTTGCAAAAATTTTTAACTGACTATCCGGAAAAAATTAGTATTCGGCTTACAGATAGCGATCTTAATCCAGAGCAAGGAAGCACTCGTAAAATCCGGTTTTGGCAATTTAGCCAGCGCAGTCGATTATCCTTACAGAAATTAGGGAAATTTCCTGCAAACCTTTTCCGGCGCCTTACCGGTAAAGCGCCCCTGCCTCTGCGCTATCCCGAGCGGCAGTTTTCCTCATCACTGTTTTTCCGGAATTTTGCCGAGATCACTTTTGAAGATTTTCTGATCAAGGAATGGCAACAGTTTCTCAATATTGCCATTCATCAATATGAGGCATTGAGCGATCGTTATCGGCAAATAAACAATCGCTTCCTTTTTCTTGATAATGAAACGGCGCAATGGGCAAAGGCCGATCAAGCAGCTTTAAACAACTGCCTCACGGAAATTCCCGGCTGCATTGCCTTAATAGATGAGTTTCTTACTGCCCTGGATAATCAGATACTGAAATCCACCGAAAGCTATAACGACTGGTTCAGCAACACCGCCAAAGTGTTAACCCATCAATGGCAGTATGCTGGCACTCAACTATTACCGCTATATCAATTCAGCGAAACAGCGCTAACTCATAGCAAGCATATCCAGGAAAGGAAATTTCTGACGCTTCGCAATGAATGGCTGAAGTTATTTCAGGGGGAAACCCGCGAATGGCAACATCAACTGGCTATTCGGCGCATTCAGTTTACGGCCAGCAGTGCATATCTGGAGGCCCTTAAATCGATAGAAGATAAAATAACCGCTCAGCTAATTCCTCCTTTCCAAAAGGCCAGTGCAATGTTTAACGCCTCGCTGGAAAAATTCAATACGGAACTAGAAGGCGATAGTGAAGATCTGCGCAAATCAATTATTCTCGAAAACCGCAGTATCTTAAAATCAATCCGCAACGAGCTGCTTCCGGCGATGATCGATCCGCTCACCCGTTCCCCCCAGGAAAGTATTATAAAACTTTTTCTGCATCAGATCGATGCGGCAGTAAAAGCTCTGCCGGAAAAATATCTGCTCTTTGAAATAAAAAACAGCGATATTATTCCACCGGAATGCAAGCATACCGATATTCCCGTCAAAGAATTGCTTGAAAAAGAGTTTTGGTTGTCACTGCGCGAAAAGATCGATGCCTTTCTGGAAAATGTCGGCAAGGAAAATAAGCTGATGCTCCGGCGGATTTCCGAAGTAGACGAAATCGTCGAGTTTAATCTGGAAGCGGCATTAAAAAACCTTCGTCAGGAAAACAGCAATGTGGCCGAGGCCCGGGAGGTTATGACCGATGGTTTATCCCGCGCCAGTAGCCGGATGGACCTGTTTGTAGAAGGTTTTGAGGAAAGCCAGAATCTAATTGATGCCCGCTTGTTTGAATTGGCCGGCGTTTTTGTCCGGGAATTAAACGGTCTGCTGGAGAATCAAAATCTGCTTGAACTCAATTTTAAATTAACCCGCGCCAAAGCCCGGGAAAGGTTTCTCCATTACCGGCGAATGGCCTGGACGTTCATCACCAACAGTATTCCAATCGTCTGGAAATACCTCAAAAAGCTTTGGGAAAAAGTTCGGGAGAGCTATTTACGCCTGCGGAAAGCCACTGGACTAAGCGACACCTCCTCCAGCGATGATGAAGCATATTTGTTTCGTTTTTTACAGGATTCGCATCAGCGGATCAGCACTTTGCCCTACATCTATCAGCAGTTATTCAAGATGGAGCCGCTGGAGGATGAACGGTTTTTCTCCGGGCGGGATACCCATCTGGAAAATTTAAAGGCGGATTTTGAGAATTGGCAACAGGGGCATTATATCACCACGGCGATCGTTGGGGAATCCGGTAGCGGAAGGACCACCGTCGTTAATTTTGCCTGCAAGGCAATCTACAAGCATTTTACCATTGTGCGCATCGATTTGCAAAGCACTGTCCGCTCGCCGGCCTTATTTGCGCCCTTGCTGGCGGAAGCCTTTTCCCTTGATGCGGATGCGACTGGCGAAGATGTGGAAAAAGCGCTAAGCGAGTTAGAAAAGCCGGTTGTTTGCCTGGTAGAAAACCTCCAGAATCTTTTTCTGAGAACAGTGAATGGCTTCGATTTACTGGAAGATTTTCTTTCCATGATCACCCGCACCCACCAGAAAGTGTATTGGGTATTCAGTTGCACCTGGTATAGCTGGGCATTCCTCGATAAGGTGATAAATATTTCCCGCTATTTTCAGCGGGTCATTAATCTAAGCGGATTAAGCAGCAAAGCCGTTGAGAAAATTATTATGAAGCGCCATCGGTTGACCGGCTACGAGCTGGAGTATGAAAAACCTCCGGGCATAGAAAAGTCCCGGCGATTCCGTAAATTGAACGGACGCGCGGAACAGCAGCAATTTCTTCATGACATGCTCTTCGAACAACTAAACAAGCTTGCGAAAGGTAACATTTCCGTTGCAATGCTTTTCTGGTTGTTAGGAATTAAGCGCTTTGAGGAGAATAAAATGTATATCGACCCGGACATTGCTCTCGATTTCTCTTTTATTAATCGCCTTCCGGCCGAAGAACTCTTTACCCTGGGCGGTGTTATTCAACATGAAGTGATGATTGCGGAAGAGCACTCGCAGGTATTCAATATGGCTTTTCAGGATAGCGCCACGCTTCTGGAACGGCTTCATAACAAAGGTATTTTACAGAGCACGGAAGATGGATTTCGGGTACACCCGTTTCTCTTCCGCCCGGTTGTGCAGGCCCTGAAAGTTAGAAACATACTTCATTAACCAATCTGAGGGTAACCGCCGCAATCGAAATCACACGATTTGAGAAGGGGCGGTATACCGGAGATTACGAATGAATACTAAATTGTTGATCATAATTACTGTTGTCAGCTTCCTGAGCGGATGCCAGCCCTGGGCAGACCAGGAGGCTACAATTTCTGTCGATAGCCTGAGCACAGATAGCACAGCGATAAGCGCTGATAGCAGCAATATTGATAGCAGCGCCGTGGCGGATTCCGCCGGAAAAGTTAGCAGCACTGCAATAGCGGACAGTATTCAACTATCTCCACCGCCCGCTGCGGACTCATCCGAAATTACTGACACTACATTGACTCAACCCGCGGATTCTTCCGTCGCTGATAGCAGCAAATCCATCGCAGATGTCGCTAATGAGATTGCCCCGGGCAGCGGCGGCTTAATAAAGTCCGTTACCAAGCGCGTGCCGGAAATATCGATTTCTTTCTGGCAAATATTCATGTCTATCGCATTCTTTTTCCTCTCCTTAATCATCATTCGCTATTCCACCAATTTTCTGGAAGCGCTGGCGGAAAGATGGACGAATTTACGCCTGACAGTGAAGAGAACCATTCCAGTGTTCAGAATTATTGCCTGGACGGTCACCTTTTATATCATTTTGGTCGATATTATTCGCTTACCGGTGGAAACGCTCATTGCCTTTACCGCCTCCGCAGGCATCGCTATGGGTTTTGCCTCGCAGGATATCCTCAAGAATATTGTTGGCGGACTGAGGCTTTTACTGGACCGCCCTTTTCAGGTGGGAGATAAAATTGAGGCGGGAGGTCATTACGGGGAAGTCATGCAAATCGGATTAAGAACGGTGAGAATCGTTACCCCGGATGATAATCTCGTTTCTATTCCCAATGGGGAAATAATGAACCAGGCGGTTTCCAATGCGAATGCCGGGGAGAATAATTGCCAGGTCGTTGCGGAATTCTTCCTACCGGCGGATATCGACGTTGCCCGCGTTAAGAAAGTCGCTTTTCGGGCGGCAGCGGTTTCCCGCTATGT
>JAUIFT010000502.1 GCA_030430345.1 Calditrichia bacterium
TATCCAGAGCGATTTCCTGCTCCTGCAATATCGCACCGGTTTCATTGGTCACACTCGTGCGGATCGCAGGATCATAAGTGCGGGAAAAATCGCCCATATAATACCCGAGGCCACCGCGTAGAAAAGCCTTCGCCGGGCCCTTAAGGATATGTAAGCGTAACACACCACCCAGCTGCATCTGCGCAAGTTCATCGACCCAGAACACTGTGCCATCGGCCTCTTCCCGGTTAAAAGTGAATGGATAAATCGCATAACTGAATTCAGCACCGATTTCAATCAACGAAATTCCCAGTAATACCTGCGCACCTACGGGAAATAGTCCGGAGCGGGTAAGGTTGTATTTACCGGCGGTAAATTCATGTCCCTGAAAATTGGAAAATCCCAAACCAGCGGTGAGGCCAAAGCGAAAGTTTACCGGTTTTTCCAACGAAGTTGCCGGCGATGCTTTCGGTTGCGGTTTTTCCCGGAGCGGCGTTTCAATTGCCGGTGTTTCTCCTCTCGGCACTGCGCGGGAATCATAGGGTGTGATAAAATCGCCGGCTTTCGGTGCTTTCTTCATTAATTGCTGCCGAATGCGTAAACGGCAGAACTTTCCGAGAAACCGATCGACTTCAACAATTGCCAGGGTTTGAATATCTCGGCGCACCTTTCGCTGCACAGTAAAGCGATCGCCGATTGATAACTTTTCGGCCGTTGGATTAACAATCACCACTGTGCTTTTCGAGGCACCGATAATTTCGTAACGCACCTGGCTAAACAGACTGTCGCTACTAAAAATGCATAAAAGTAGGAATAGAATAATGAACGCGGGTCGTCTCACTACGAGTTCCTCCTGAACTGTATTTTAAGCGTTCGAGAATTTGTGGAAATCCAAACGTCTCTTGCTGCTTTCCTGCAGTTTATCGCTCAAACTTTGCAATGACGTTCATTCGTTTATTTATGGCAAATTCAGCCAATCCTTGTGAGTAATTCCACAATTTTGGGAAAAAATTCCATACCTCCCGCAGGATTTCCTGAAAAAACAGGACATTAACGATATATTCTCCCCCTTCATCCAGGCATATCGACTTCAATCAATTGGAATCAGTCCCGTCATTGCGAAGATATTTTAGTGAGGTAATCCAAAAGGAGTACCTGGTGAAATCTGCTAGTGGGAATTTTATTCTTGCACGATTAAAGGAGATAGCCTATTTTCCGCCAGATGTGTTTTGCGAGTCCAGATGGAGTGGTTTAAGGAAATAATAACGGCTTTCTATAACTCTGATTGCACCGGGGAAAAAATATGACGAAACAACGTATAGGATTCTTAATAGGCGGACTGGTATTACTCTTCTTCCTGTGGATATTTTCTTCTCTGCCACAGGGGACTAATCACTCCTTAGATGAGCTGTCCGGCGTCATTCTTGCCGCTCCTCCCGACTACAACATTATTTCATTACCCGGAGAAGTAACAGCATTGGATGCCGCAAAAGCCCTGGAAAAAGCTTACCGGGATTTTCCTTTCGAGCAGAAAATCGGTTTAAAATATGAACAAAATGGTAATACAAACTTCCTTTTGTTAAACCGGCAAGCGAGTACGATTCAACAATTGGCGACAAACACCTACGGCACAGTAGTGCAAACCACCTGGCGTGGGGCAATTGATCAGCGCTTACAATCCGGGCTAAGCAACGGAGACTTCACCCCGGAAGGCTTCTCTCCACCGGAAGAAAAGAATCTTTATCATTAAACAATAATGGCGCGCAGCATTGGAAATACTGTGCGCCATGCATTTAGAATCTATTACATCAGCACACTTTCCAGACCGGAGTCTTTCACAAAAAGACAAGTGCTTTCGGTATCCTTTACCAGTTCTTCCATCACTTTTTTATCAATTTTGTTAGTTAATCCAAACAAATTTAAATCCGCATGTGGCGCATCACCATCGATATAATCCCGAAAGTCGGCATTTTCTGCGACGATGCTGTATCCCTTCGGTATTCGTGCCAGGGCCATCAAATTCTTCAAGTATCGGCGCGCGTTTTCAATTTCCGCAGGATCGTTCACCAGGGTGATGAGACGCAGGCGAATATCCCAATTTTTAATCAGCATCAAGGCCAACAGCAAGGGCAGATCTATATTGGCCATACTGAAGCTCAATTGCCAATCCGGCGATTGCTCCCGTATCCAGATATTCATCTGCCTCCCTCGTCCCAGCCCGGTATCGGGATGCCGGGCCAGAAAAACGACCCCGAGTTGGTTTTCGCCGGCAATTTCCAGCATTCCCTGTAACTCTTCCTGTGAACGGTCATTGATGGGAGAAAATAAAATATTCGGCTCGAAGAACGGGCTTTTCATTACAGAAACGGCAGTTCTCAAGCTGGATAAGAAGTCCGGAGATTCTATGATTGCGGAAGAGGCGTAAATTCCATCCATGCGGATGTCCCGGATAACATTCTCCAACCCGCGCAGTAAGCGGGAATGTTTCCTGGTTTTGACGCCGATGGCCTGTACCGATCCTTGCGGGCGCGCCAGGGAAAGCAGCAATCGGTAATATCCCTGCAATTGCGTGGTTCGTTCTACCGGATAAAGGATATCCGGTTTCCAGGAGCGCAAATGATTTGACTTCGCATCCAATGCAATTTTGCGCGCCGCCCAATTGGCAATCGAGATAAACAGGCCGCTATTCAGCGTTTCGTAGGGAGCCTCCAGCGCCCGCCGGTCCAGGTAAATGTATATGGTGATGCTAAGCAGCACGCAGGTGAGTCCCAGTAATGGACTAACGACGACAATAGCGGTAAGGCAGGACAGGCTGCCTAAAAAGGGCACTAATATCGGAATACGGAAGGTCGGCCGGAAACTAATCAGATTCAGTTTCTTTTCAATCAGCAGAATAAAATTCACAATGAAATAGGTCATCAGGAAAAAGACCGTAACAATTTGTGCGATAGCGTTCAAATCTCCCAACAGCAGGATAATCATCACCATTCCCCCGGTCACAAGGATGGCGTTTCTCGGTTCATCATTATGTAATTTTCCAAAGAATTCCGGAAACGGGAGAATTTTCTGTTTTCCCAAAGACTGCAAAGTGCGGGGAGAAGCAATAAATGAACTCAACGCCGCGGTAAAACAAGAGGAGAGAATACCGATTAATACCGCTGGTCCCCAATAGGCTCTTTCGATGGCAATTGTTAAATTACCGCGTAATTCTTCCGGCGTCGCGACCAGTGAATACCAAATTGCCAGGACGAGGTAAATGAGCAGGGAAAGCCCCCAGGCTGTCATGGTGCCTGCCGGGATACTTTTTCGGGGATCGGTCAAATTACCGGACATGCTCGCGCCAACCATAATTCCGGTGGACGCCGGGAAGAATACAGCAAATAATATCCAGTAGTTCGCATTCTCAAAACTTCCGAAAAAAGTCGGATTCTGTAATGCCGGTGTGCTGTATAATCCGAGAAAAATTGAGCCTAGGGCAAGAATGATCCCAATCATGACAAA
>JAUIFT010000503.1 GCA_030430345.1 Calditrichia bacterium
TCTATATGCATTACTGATAGCTGCCGGTGTGGCGATTCTCAGCGTTGGTTATCAGGCGATCCGTGCCGCCCTCACTAATCCGGCGAAGGCTCTGCGGTATGAGTAGAGATGTGTTCCTTTAATCAAAAAAGGGACAATGTTCTGCACATTGTCCCTTTATATCTATGATGAACCCGCAAAAGCCGGGTATTAAATATAGAATCTAAAAACAGCCGGGTATTTACTAGATACTTTATCATCTCTTAAACTGGCATTTATAAACCTTGAGAATCTGTCTGCCAACTGTTAATAGATCCTCTTCCTTGTATTAAATTACTTGTTCGATATCGCTCAAAACGCTCATATTTTAAACAATTATACAAAAGCGATTTTAGATTGTCAAGCGGAAAACGAAAAATATCGCTCAAAACGCTTATCGGGTTTGTAGCAATAATTGAGTTAGGGCGCCGCTGTCAAAAAGTCCGCATCACGCAGTACTTCAAATGCAAGGCGTCCCTGGATCATATCGCCTAGAATATGGAGTAATATTGGCAGCAACAACGATCCGGTAAGGAGAAAAACGCCCATTAGGATGGTGCTGATGATAAGCAAGGCAGGAAACTGTTGCCACCCCTGATAACTATGCACCAGGGCAAAAATAATCACACCAAGAATTCCTGCAGCCCAAAGCGGCATAAATTGAGTGAAGACCCAGATAAAAAACCCCCGAAATAATATCTCTTCGACGATGCCTGCTGTGAAGGAAAGCCCGTAAAAGGAATTTAGTTCCGGGCGTATTTGCGGCAGAAACAGGGCAACATCGCCAAATTCCTTCAGTAATGCCTCTTTTACGCCAGGCTTTCCGGCACTGGCCTGATGCAATTGTAAATAAAAGAATCCCAGTGTTGCCAACGTTATTGCAAGGCCAATCCAAAATCCTACACTGACTTCGAAACGAAAACCAAGGGAGGCCCACTCCCGGCCGTTCAATTGCCATACAAGCGCAAGTGCAATACAAAGCACCCATTGCCAGATCATAGTTGTTCGATAATGCTTTCTGCGATTGTTGGAAATATATTCCGGGGACTCCCTCACCGCACGACGGTAGTGTATGAAACTGGATATCGGCATAATTACAGAAAATGTCAGCAAAATTAATAAATCCCAAATTCCCATAGTTGATTCCCTTTCTAAGATTTTGTATATTTACGTAGTTGTTTAATATTCATGGCGGGATAAAATATTCACGTTTATGTGAATAGTCAAGTTTTTTTTGAGGAAAATTCTATATGAGCACTTATTGGGTTAAAAGAATGGACCAAGCAGCATTGCTGGTGGATACCTTTAAGATGAGTATCCTTGAGCAGTTTGTGGAAGCGCCGAGAACAGCAAAGCAAGTCGCTGAGATACTAAATACGAAACAGACAAGGCTGTATCGGCATATTGATGCACTTGTGCAGGCGGACTTGTTAAAAGTGGTTAAAGAGCAACAAAAACGGGGAACAGTCGAGCGGTTTTATCAAACCGTTGCCACCAGGTTTGAACTGGATGGATCTCTGCTTTCAAATAAAGATAGTGACAATGAGACGACCGGCCTGGTGCGAAATATGCTCCGGGATACTGAAAAAGAAGTGGTCTCTTTGCTGGAGAATATCGAATTTACGGATGACATGCCCGATGAGGATACTCCCTTAATGATGCGCATTTCCGCCCGGGGCAGTAAGGAGAGAATGCAGTCTTTGCGGCAAAAACTGGAGGAATGGCTGGCAGAATTTCAACCGAATGAGTCGGAAGAACAATCGGACAATGCCGAGGAATTATCATTTCGGGGATTAATAATGTTCTACCAAGTTCCGCAGAAAGAGGAATAACACTTCAGCGTTGTATTTATTTTAGTTCGTTGATAATCTTCAGGAAATCGCTGCGGTACGTGGCCCCGATCGTAATTCGTTCGTTCCCGACTTGCACGTGATTATCTTCGATGCTGTCTATCCATTGCAATGCCACTATATATGAACGATGAATCTGAACAAATTGCTGCTGTGGCAGTTGTTCAAGAGTTTTCCTGATGGTAGATCTAACCAGAAGTTTTTCCCCACCCGCGTGATATTTTACATAATTCCCGTCCCCCTCGATAAAGCGAATATCCTGGTAGAATATTTTTCGTTTTTGGTTGCCGGTATTGAGGAAGAAGAAATCCCTGTTCTTAACCAAGCCGCTATCATTTAATCTGCGCCGGGCTTTCAGGGCAGCATTGAGAAAGCGGGGGAAATCAAAAGGCTTCAGCAAATAGTCTATTGCAGCCAGCTCGTAGCTTTCAATCGCATATTCGCTATGGGCGGTCGTAAATATTACCTGTGGCTTCTCCTTAAGGGTTTTCAGTAAATCCAGACCGGAGATATTCGGCATGTCAATATCCAGGAAAACCAGATCTATTTTTGATTCGCCAAGATAGCTTAATGCTGCTAAAGGATCTGTAAAGGTTGCCTCAAGCGACAAAAAGTCTACTTTGTCGATGTGATGTTGAATGACATCGAGGGCCCGGGGTTCATCGTCTATAGCGATGCATTTAATCATGGTGCAAATCCAGTCTTAATTTCGTATTGTACGTGTTGCTGTTTTGCCGGGCCGTCAGCTCATGTCTCTCCGGGTATAAAAGCTTCAGGCGTTTTCGGACGTTACTCAAGCCCACTCCCCCACTCTGCACAGCGTCTTTCCTTACGGACATGCTGTTTTCCACTTCAACAATTAAGGTATTGGATTGCAAGCTGATGTTTAGCCGAATCAATCCTTCCTCTGCGCTGCCTACGCCATACTTGAAGGCATTTTCAAGTAATGGCAGAATGATCATTGGGGCAATCTTCAATTGGGAGGAATTGCTATCCAAATCCGGAAAATCCCCTTGAAAGTGCTGTGCTGCCGTCGTGCGGAGCAGTTGCAGCGCAGTATACCGCTGGAGAAACTGGAGCTCTTTATCCAGCGGTATATACGCCTCCGCAGCGTCGTGAAGATTATAGCGCATCAAGGTGCCCAGTTGGGCGATGCCGTCCGCGGTTTTCGGGCTATTTTCGGAAAGCGCCAACGAATAGAGACTGTTCAGCGTGTTAAAAAGAAAATGCGGATTGATTTGCGATTTAAGCATCTCCAGCTCGACGATTGCCTTCTCTGTCTTCAGCCGTTCGATAATGCCGAGATTGACCAGCCAATCCCTGGTAAAGCGATACCCGAAAGAACAGATAAGGGCGAGGAAAACGGAAGCAGATAAATTTTGATCCGGATTAGATGCCCCCTTCAGCCAGTTTGCGAAAGAAAAGCTGCTTCCCGGATCCATCAGCAAAATCAGCATGGATTTCAGTGCTTCCAGCAGAAGTACCAGGGCAAGCAAGCCGATAATATAAGATGCCCAGCGACGTTTTTTCAGATAGGCCGGGATTAACCAAAATGTATTAAGGGTTAAGACGACCGGGAAAGCTGCCAGCAGCATCACCCGCCA
>JAUIFT010000504.1 GCA_030430345.1 Calditrichia bacterium
TGCCTACACTTTTAAAGATTCCCTGGTGTACAGCGATCTCTTCGATTCTTCTTTTACTTTTTTAAGCACAAATTTTAACGTTTCTCCGCCGGAACCGCTGGTATGGGGGCGGGATCAGGAATTGCGCATTGTCGGCCGGATGTTCCGTTTCTTCAATACACTGGATCTCACATTCAACTCGGTACTGCGGCGGGATACTCTGACAATTAACGTGGCCGACAACCTCCCGGAACGCATCGAAGATACTATCACTTTTACCTTAACGCTGGATGGCGGCAGCGGTATACCAACCCTGCTCGGTGAAGTTATTTTTACCTATTTTCGGAAAGAAGCCACCTGGCGCATTGTCCGTTGGGAAGATAAACAGATATAATCAGGTCCTGGCTTTCCAGTGAGATTTTTTCATTTTGGTTTGTGTTGCAGATCAGAATCATTTGGAGAAAGGGAACTATTTTCTATCTACCATAGCACATAAATTTTCGCTATATTGGATAAATCTGATACAAAACAGAAAAAATATACCTCTTTTCAATTCCCGCGTTGAATTGGCGAATCTCAGGAGAATACGATTATGAAACGGCTGACGGTGTCTATAGATGATGTGGCGACCTTGCGGTACATTTTGAATGATAGCGATTTTGACCCGGTGCAATACGCGATGATGTGCGAAGTTTCTGGCGCTAACGGCATTGTTTTAACCCTGGCAAATACCGAGCATGGCGTTCAGGAACGGGATGTGCAGCTGCTAAAAAAATTATCAAAGACTTTTCTGAACGTTCATATTCCCCCGGACCCGCAAGCGGTGAAGCAGGCATTAACATTAAACCCTGATATGGTTACTTTTGTGGAGATTTCCAAATCGGACCGAATTAAAATTTCCCCGCTATCTTCCAGCACGATCAGCAATTCGCTGGCTTCCTATTTGCCGGATTTCCATGCGAATAGTATCTCGGTATCGGTATTTAGTTACCCGGAAATAAATATGCTCAAGCTACTCGGCCGGGCGAGAATTGATTATGTGGAATTCGATTGTACCGAAATTACCATGGCTGCGGACTCAAATGAAGAGCTGGTGGGTATGGATAAGCTGAATTCCGCGACGCTGGCAGCGGCCAAGTTGGGGATCGGGGTGAACTGTTACGGAGGAATTGGCTATGAAAACCTTGCCAGCCTGGCTGCCATCCCGCGGATGGAAGATATCTGTATGGGGCTAAGCGTGCTGAAACGTTCCATGCTGGTCGGTATAGACCGGGCGGTGAGAGAAGCAAAAGAACAAATCCTTTTCCACCAACGGGGTTGATTTGCGGGAATTGTGATGATTAAAACCGGACCTTGCTAAATTCATTTATGATTTATTGAATTTGTGCTGAATGCACTATTCTCCGCAGACAAGTTTTATTAATTATTCTACTTAGAGAATATTCTGCAAATCATATATGAAAATTGATAATACATTTTGTTTGAAAATTTTGATAGCGATATCGACAGACTTTTTTGCCAATAACAATCGGGGAGCCGACAATGTTAGATCAGATAATTGAGAATATCATTCGTAAAATACGAAAAGAAGTGGTGCAGCCGGGTATGCAGGACATACCGCTCACTTACATCTTTACCCGGAATATTCCGCACTCAGTGAAACATTTCTTTGATCAGGAAGTGGAGTTGTGGATCCGTGAAGAGCAGGGGAAATTTGCCAACAGCGAGCGTTTCGATTATGAAGTGCCGGAAGTGCAAATGCTCATCGATAAGATTTTTGACACTTTGAAGCAAACCGCCACATTTCATTCTACCCAGTTCAACCGCTTACTGGAACGGGCGATCAAGCTGCAGGCCAACTACCTGATCCGTCCGCAACAAACCTTAACCCAATTCCTTTTTAAAGACAGCTCCCTGGTGACAACCATCGAAGTGTATGACATGCTGAAATATTTTGATAAATTTCAGTATTACAAGGATGCGCTCACCGATTACTTCAATTTGAAATATATGCGGGAGATATCCCAGAATCAGTTCCAGGAACTGGTAACCGCCATCGACCAGCAGGTGTATGGGAAAACGCCGGTCGAAACGGCGCTGCAAACAGTGAAAACGATTCTGAATTTCGTCAATGAGGGCCGGGACGATCAATCTGATTCCCTGCGGACGCGCATTCTCGCCGTGGTATTTAAAGATCGTAATCTTTCCGATTTTGCCTTCGTACTGGAACGGGAAATTAAAAACGGCACCCGGGCACTTACCCTGGCAGAGCTGGAGCAAATCCTCCGTTCCGGCAAAACTTTGAAAGAGCTGAAACAGCCGGCAGCACCGAAACCGGAAACCACACCGGAAACCCGCATCCCCGATATTGAAAAGGAAAAGCCGGCAGTAAAGGTAGAAAAAATTGTCGTTCCGGAGAAAGAAGTGCCCGTTGAGGAGCCGGAAGACATTTACGAAGAGGAAGAGTTCGAAGAAGAAACTTACGAACCGGCGCCTCCGCCTCCACCACCACAACCGAAGCCACAGCCAAAGCCGCAACAGAAACCGACGCCTGCGCCGGCCACACCGCCGGCGGCTGCCGCTGCCGTTCCGCAAGCAGGGAAGCATGCCTCAGCAGTGGATCAATTAGCGGATATCGTCGGGGACAAAATGAAAGGCGATCACCTTGAGGACCTCAACCGCCTGATCCATCCGAAACAACGGAAGAAATTTGTGAAGAAAATTTTCAAGCGGAAAGAAACGCAGTATCAGGAGTTTGTCGGTTTGGTAAACAAAACCCCAACCTGGAAGCATGCGTCGAATCTGATCGATTCCTTCTTCTATCAGCAAGGCTTAAATCCCTACTCGAAAGAGGCGCTGGAATTCAGTGATATTGTCTACAACCGTTATTTCCCGAAAGATATTTCGGTGAACAAGGGCGATGAATTCCGGATTTAAAGAGGAAATACTATTACCACTTGCAATCATATCTTAAGCGCTGTCTGACGAATCAGGCAGCGCTTTTTTAAGGCGCTTTATGAAAGACTGGATTAAACGGATTCCGCTGCTACAGGAAAATTATCACCTGGAAATGCTGGAAAAGGTTGCGGCCCGTCGGGATAGCGAGGTTATTTATCCCGAGCAGGCGAAGATTTTTTACGCATTGGCGCAAACGCCTTTTGATGACGTGCGGGTGGTCATTCTCGGGCAAGATCCTTATCATGGCCACGGGCAGGCGCATGGCCTGGCGTTTTCGGTGCCGGAAGGAGTAAAGGCCCCACCCACGCTGGTGAACATTTTTAAAGAGATTTCTGCCGATATATACCAGGGAAAACGGAAAGATTTTAGTACCGACCTCACCCGCTGGGCGGAACAGGGGGTTTTACTGCTCAATACTATTTTAACGGTGCCGGCAGGGAAAGCCGGCGCTCACCGGAAACTGGGATGGTTGCAATTAAGTGACGAGGTTATTGCCCAGCTGAGCAAGCAAAAAAAATCCCTGGTGTTTTTACTG
>JAUIFT010000505.1 GCA_030430345.1 Calditrichia bacterium
GCAGGCTTCGGTATGCTCTTCGGTTTGCTTCTATTCCGGCGCAATCAATATCTGTTTGAAGGGAAAGGCGATCCGCCCCATCCCGAGGATGCCAACGAACGACGCTACCTTGGCCTTTCGAAAATTCACCTGGTCTGGCTCGGTGCCTTCCTCTCCCCCGCCATTTTCATTTTCTTTCTGAAAACAAAAGGGGTGATGGACTCTCTCCTGCTGGCAATTCTAGCCGCAGCGCTTATTTTTATACTGTTTAACATGATCGTGCACTGCAATAAAATTGAACGACAGCGTTTAATCGTCGCAACGGTTTTGATTTTCTTTTCGGTATTGTTCTGGTCATTTTTCGAGCAGGGCGGTGGTTCTTTAACGCTCTTTGCCGATCGGAATATCGTCAAGGATTTCTATGGATTGTTTGAATGGAATGCCTCTCTGACAACGGCAATTAACGCCTTTTTCATCATTGTGCTGGCCCCGTTCTTTTCGAAGATGTGGCGGCGCCTGGCAGAGAAGAAGAAAGATCCCAGCTCGGCTGTAAAATTTGCGATTGCCATGCCGTTGCAGGGATTTGGCTTTTACATTCTCGCCCTTAGCCCGATGTTCGCCAATGACGAAGCGCAGGTGCCTCTACTCTTCCTGGTCGCCGGCTATTTCTTTATTACCGCCGGTGAACTGAGTATTTCTCCGGTAGGACTGGGAATGGTCACGAAGTTATCACCAGCGAAGATCGTCACATTTATGATGGGCGTTTGGTTTCTTTCCACGGCATTTGCGCACCATGTTGCTGCGCAGATTGGAAAGCTAACCTCCGCGCTGGAGACATCCGCTGATGCGGATCCTTTTACATCGCTGGCAGGATATACAAATGTGTTCGAAATGATATTTTGGGTAAGTCTGGCCGCTGGTATCTTGCTCTTCATTTTCGCCCGCCCGTTGAAGCGGATGGAGCATGATGAAGTGGCATAAATTCTGAAAAATTAGTGGCAGTGGCAATTTTTTATTTTTTACTGCAACTGCTACTGCCACTTTTGCGAGACAATTTTTGTTGGATTATTCTGCCCGCATCAACGCTTCCTCCGGCGTTCTTTCTTAAGTGCTTTCAACAATGTTTCTACCGCAACGTCCAACTGGCTATCCTTACCGCTGGCTGTTTCTCCCAATCCTCGCTCAACGGAAATATCTACCGGGCGTGGTGATAATTCGGTATTTTCTCCATCCATCGTTCTTACCAGAAATCTCGGCAAACGAAAACGGGTACCATCAAGAAACCGCCATGAATCCGTTGCGATAACCGCGCCAGCAGTGGGCTTCCCAATAATCTTTCCCAGCCCCAGCCGACGAAAACCTTCACTAAAAACTTCCGCATCGCTGGCAGATTGTTGATTGGTGATTAGAATCAGGGGTTTCTCCAGAATGCGGTTTCCATCAAAACTGGTGCCTCCGCTATAGCCCCGGTTCCGCAAAGTATACTGGGTAAAAGATTTCCGATAAAGCACGTCCAGTATTGACGCTGAAATATATCCTCCACCATTATAGCGAACATCGATAATGATGCCTTCCCGGTTGTGGGTCTCAGTATCCAGGTCGACGAGGAATTTCATGTAGTCCTTGTAATACATTCCGGGAATATGCACATAACCAATTTTCCCCTTACTCCTGGCAACGACAAATTCCGCATTCCGGTTTACCCAATCCAGATATTGAAGTTTTTCATGTTTCCTATCGTTGATCGGCTGAACAACTATTTCCCGGGCATTTTTTAAAGTGGGTGTATCGTTTAATAGAAGCTTAACACGACGTTTCACTTTTCTTTCCAATAACACGGCAAGGTTAATCGTTTTTCCATCCAGCGTTGTATTTTCGATAGCAACCAGGTATTCACCGACCCGGGCCGGGGATTCAACTAAGGTTACCGGCGCATTTTTCAGAACATGCGTAATTTTAAAATTGCCATTTTCCAATAGCTCTTTTGGGTCAAACCACACCCCCAGATAACCATCCTCGGTACCCGAGTGTCTCCAACCGGACACCCCCAGGTGTGACGCATTTAGTTCTCCCAGCATTATCCGCAATAACTCGCGAAAGGATTCATCCGTTTGGGAATCCCGCACGAGTGGCGCAAAGGTTTCGTAAACCTTTTCCCAGTTACATCCATGGAAAGTCGCATCGTAAAAATGATCGTTGATTAGCGTCCAGGCCTCATTAAATATTTGAATTTTCCGCTGGTGAAAATCCGCTTTTACTTCTGCGCGAGTCCTCGTTAAGGTTGGCCCACTCTTTCGATCGCCGCTATCATTGAGAATCATCGAATATAAATATCCACTGTCATTATAGAGAATCTTCTTCCCATCCCGGGAAAAAAAGACATCGGCGGCATAGCGCTCCAAATGATAAAGACGGTTCGGCTGACGGCGTTTTTGGGAGAAGTCCATAGACATACTCCACAAATAGTCATCGCCAAGTATATCCGCGGCGTAAATCAATATTTCCGAATTCGGGCGAATGGCGAGGGGAAAAGCGTAACTATCATGCCCGGTTAAAAACTGCAAGCGATCTTTGATACTGTCGAATACAATTGTGATTTTTTCTTTATCAGACTTAGCATTCGCTTCCGGGCTGTCTTCCTCACTGTTTTCGACATTTTCGTTATCTTCCGCCGACGAATTTTCGCTTGTGTCCTCAGAGGTATCTTCACCATTCTCAGCATTGTCATCCTCCGGCGTTTCAGATGAATTTTTATCTTTTTCCGCTGCCTGAAAAAGCTTATCGAACTCATCTTCTTTAAAGATCGGTAGCACAGGCTGCAAATCAACTCTCGCAATACGAGACTCATGCTGGCTATGACCGGTAGAAAATACGATATACTTACCATCAGGGGACCACAATAAGCTTCGGCAATTATTATTGCTTAAAAAGGTAATCTGCCGGGGAGAATCTTCCTCAATATGCTGAACAAAGACATTACTGAAGTACTGTTTTCCCCAGCCAACAAAAGCTACCCATTGACTATCCGGGGACCAGGTATAATCAACCTGGTAAGGCAAATCCAAAAATGGTTGATCCCGGATAAAGGCACTGTCTTCTCTGGATTCCAAATTTAGGAGATAAATATCAGAGTTTTCCCGAATGTAAGAGAGATATTTTTTGTTAATCAGTGTAACAAAGACCATAGTGTAGATTTACATAGTAATGCAGATTTTATAGTTGCCATGACAGATATGTTGGCATATGGCTTTAAGGTAGGTGGAATTAATTCGGAGGTAGAGTTCCCTCCTTTAAAAGAGGAACAAATTGCCTTTGGATTGCCTGCGGTACCATCGGCCGCTCCATCAGGAGGACATGTGCCTATGGCCGAAGTGGAAAAAGCTCTCGATTATTTAACAAAAGGAGAGTCTTTTGGTGGTAAGTATGTTATTAGAAAAGAAGGTGGTTATCCAAACTTAAGAGGAGCAATGACCTGGTCTGTTAATTGGGATAA
>JAUIFT010000506.1 GCA_030430345.1 Calditrichia bacterium
ATCGTTATCGCCACTAACAAGAGCGCCTACGACAAAATCGTGAGCAACATTCAGGAGGTCAAAGCACGCAAAGGATTCGTGATTGCAGTAGTTACAGAAGGAGACACTGTTATAAGTCAACTGGCTGATCATACCATCGAAATTCCCGATACTGAAGAGCCCTTAACCCCTCTACTTTCTGTGATTCCTTTACAATTGTTGTCTTATCACATCGCAGTTATGCGCGGATGTAATGTAGATCAACCGCGAAACCTGGCCAAGTCAGTAACCGTAGAATAGAAGATCGCCCTTTAGGGCAATGAGTTTTAAAATAGTTTTTATGAATGAGCATAATATGGAGTATAACTCCTCCAGAGAGAATCTTGCGATTCCCGAATATGGACGTCACGTGCAAAACCTGGTGAATTACGCCAAGACCGTTGAAGATCCGGAATATCGTCAGGCACTGGTAGAACGCATCCTGGATTTGATGATGCAAATGCATCCACAAAATAAAATCATGGATGACTACAAGGAAAAGTTGTGGAAACATCTCTTCCGCATTGCCAACTACGAACTTGATGTTGAAGTTCCCGGCGGACATAAGCCTACCCGTGAAGAGGCCGATAAGAAGCCAGACATGATTCCTTATCCTTCTTCAGAAGCACGCTACCGCCACTATGGCAGCAATGTGCAACGACTGATTAAGAAAGCGCTGGAAATGGAAGAAGGGCCGGTCAGAGATGGCTTTGTGGCCACCATTGGTTCCTACATGAAGCTTGCTTACCGCACCTGGAATAAGGAGCACTATGTCAGTGACGAAGTCATCAAAAATGACCTGCAAACCCTTTCCGGTGGCCAGCTGTCAATGGACGATGATGCTTCAATTGACAATCTGACTTCCAGCAACAATAACCGCGGAGATCGGGATCGAGGCCCAAGAAGAAAGAAGTCGAGCAGCCAGTCCAATGGCCGTCTCCCCATCATTCGTCTCAGCTTCGGGATCCGCACCAAACTCTTCCACCAATGCCTTCGTAATTGATATCGAACAACTTTGAATAGAAGTATGGGGAAAGTGTATATTCCCGGGGACTTCCCGCCATTGCCATCCCCGCATAATAGCCTCCCATATTGGCATTTTCCTCATGGGCGACAACCCGCCAGGTATTCAGAACAGCATCGTAAAACTCCGCATTATCCCCGGCAGCATAGATATCCGGGTCGGAAGTCGCCAGTGTTTTGCTTACCACGATGCCGTTATTGATCTCCAGCCCGGCATCCCGGGCTAACTCAATATTTGGCCGAATACCGATGCCGGCGACGGCCGCATCAACAGTGAGTGTTTCGCCATTACTCAGGCTCAGCGCCAGCTGATTCCCCTTCCGCTCCAGCTGCTTCAGCAAAACATTGTTGTGAACAACGATATCATTTTCACGGAATTTGCGCGTCAAATGCGAGGCGACTTCCCCCGGGAAGATATTGTCACAAATTGCAGATTCCGGAAAAATCAACGAAACACGCTGATCATTTTTCCGCAGGGAATTGGCTATTTCTGAGCCGATAAAGCCGCCCCCGATAACCGCAAAGTGTTTTTTTTCGCTGGCTAACAGGCGAAGCCGGCGATAGTCTTCCAAATCTCTCAGATAGACAATATCCTCACCGCTAAAAGGTAAACGGATGACCGCGCCACCGGTAGCCAGCAACAATTTTTCGTAACGATACGCCTCACCCGCAGCAGTGGTAATATACTTCCTATCCCGGTCGATACTTTCCACAGCGCATTCCAAATAAATGGAAATATCCAGTTTTTCAGTGCCCCGCCAGACAAAGGATTCCGGCTTCCCCAGCCAGAGCCGTTTTGACAGGGGCGGGCGGTTATAAGGCGGATGAGGCTCCTGTGTGAACATGGCAATCGTGCCTTCTTTATCGACCTGGCGAATGCCCCGGACCGCCGCATCCGCTGTCATCCCCCCGCCAATTATCACGTAGTTATATGATTTCATATCATCCTTTACAACCAATTGTCTATTGATACGCTTTTTTCAGCCGTTGTGAAACAAAGTTTTGCTGATAAGCTCATCTACAGTCGATTCCGAAAGTGTCTGGTGCGACTCAAAACAGCGTCTGAATTTCCCGATTTCAGGTACTGATTTTACCCCTGTTCCAATCGTTGATTACGATGAAATCTCTTGATTATGAAATAATTTATGCTAACTTATTTTATCAATTTTTATGTTCTTTAAGATAAAAGAGCTTAAGTTCATTTTTAACTGAATTTTTACCCTGCAAATGAAACGATAGTGAATATACCCAATTTAACCGGAGGAACAACCAGATGAAACCAAAAACTATACGCCTTAAAATGCTTGACTTACCTAGACAACTTGTTCTGACCTTATTCGCGATGCTGCTGGCCGCTGCTTTTACCGCACCGCTGGCAGCACAGGAAAGCGAAGCTGGCAGCACCCTGGAAAGTGTTTTCGAAAGCTTGCCGGAATCCGCCGCCAGTGAATTTGCCCAGCCGCTGGTAAACGCTGTAGGTGCCAACCTGAATACCGGCTGGATGACCAAAGCGCCGGACCCGGATATTTCAAACTTCGATTTACGGATCGGTATCGTCGGTATGGGCGCTTTCATCAATGGTGAAGAAGATATTTTTCAACTGCTTGATATTATTTTTGAATTTAACAGAACTGATGCCGCTGAACTCGCCCGGCAATCTCTCGGCGAAAGCGTTTATAACGGTCTGGGAAGCGAAAAACAAAATCAATTAATTGATGCGATCGTCGCAACAGAATTTACCGCGGATATTAGTGGTCCAACAATCTTTGGCAGTGAAGATGACATTTTGCAGGTCACTCCCGACGCTCAAACTTTCACTATTGACGGTGCGTCCTACACGATTGGCGGGGAAACGATTAATGTGACCGATGGTGATGGAAACCCCATTACTGGCCTGATCGATTCCGGTATTTTCCCCACCGTTGCACCGCAGTTATCTCTTGGCACTGTTTACGGCACTCAGGCAACCATCCGCTACCTGCCCCCGATCAGCATCGCTGATGAAGTCGGTGACCTGAAGTATTTCGGTTTTGGCATCCAGCACAACCCGGCAGTATGGTTTGCCGATGAACTGCCGGTGAATTTCTCCATCTCTTATTTCACCCAAAAAGTGGAAATCGAAGAAGCAATGGAAGTGAACACTGATGCTTATGGCCTGCAGGTCAGCAAGACTTTCCGCAGCGGCACCGCCAGCTTCACTCCCTACGTCGGCTATCTTCGCGAGAGCGCAGATATGGCCGTCGATTATGATTTTGAGTTGAATGGTATTCCGGCAAATCTCAAATTTGACCTGGAAGGAGAAAACTCAGACCGTTTTATCGTGGGCACCGGTGTGAGTTTGCTTGGCCTGAACATTTTCGCAGATTACAATTTCGCAAATGTTAGCACTTTCAATTTTAGTCTGATGTACGGTTTCTAAACCTTCCTATTT
>JAUIFT010000507.1 GCA_030430345.1 Calditrichia bacterium
ATAGTTTGGGAAACAGGTAACTCTGAACTACTTACCATTTTCCTTATTGACTTTAGAAATACGATCCTGTATAATTTTGCTAACAAAACCATGTCCCTTAACGATTTGGAGATGAGGTGCAGATATTATGAGTGAGCCAAAACTATACATTGTTGATGTATTTGCAGAGAATAAGTATGAAGGAAATCAACTGGCCGTTTTTCGCAGGGCGGGGCATTTTTCCGGGGAAGAAATGCAGCAGATTGCCCGGGAAATGAATTTTTCCGAAACGACATTTATAATATCAGACGAAACCAGGGATGGCGGCTATGATGTGCGCATCTTTACCCCCGTAGAGGAAATTCCCTTTGCCGGCCACCCCACACTGGGGACAGCCTACATTCTGCAGCAGGAAGTTGTTGGCGAGCCGGTAACGGAAGTAACGCTCAACCTGGCAGTGGGGCAAATACCTGTGGCGTTCAGCTACAACGATGATCGCCCGGACTTGATGTGGATGACCCAACGACCGCCTGAATTTGGCCCACGCTATTCGGTCGCCATCCTTAGTGAGATGCTCAACCTCGATCCGGCGGACTTTGATACGCGCTTTCCGGTTCAGGAAGTCGCCACCGGGATACCGGCGCTGATCGTTCCCCTAAAGTCCATGAGCGCAGTGAAACGCGCAAAAGTAAACCGGGAGAAATATTTCGCACTGGTGGAAAAAATTGCCTCCAAGCTGGTGCTGGTTTTTTCATCGGAAACCTATTCTCCGGAAAATGACCTCAATGCCCGGGTGTTTGTCGATTACTATGGTATTCCGGAAGACCCCGCGACCGGCAGCGCTAACGGCTGCCTGGCAGGCTTTTTGACCCAATATCAATACTGGGGAGAAGACACAATAGACATCACCGTAGAGCAGGGATATGAAATCAATCGCCCATCCCGGTTGTATCTCAGTACCGAGACAAATACTGATGAGATTGTCGTTCGGGTCGGCGGGAAAGTGGTGCCGGTAGTAAGCGGTATTTTACTGTAACCTTTTAATGCCACTATCTTTTGCCAGCTGCCTCAGCGGAGGGAAAATCGGCCAGTTCCGGTATTAGCTTTCTACAAGACGTTTCACATATACCGGAGCCTTCCTATGTTGCATCATCGTTTTTATACATTGTTTGCTATCTGTTTATTGCTGGGAAGCGGCTGCCTCTCCGCCCAGGAATTAATCCTTCAAGATCAAATCAATCTCGGTGGTGGCACAGATATATGGGGATATGTCGACGACCAGGGAAATGAATATGCCATTGTTGGCAGTAACGGTATTTCCATCGTAGATGTAAATGATCCGGAAGATGTTTTTCGTACCGCCTACGTCAACAATGTGCCCAGTTTCGATCATAAAGTGTGGGGGCACTATGTTTACACCGTAACCGGCGGGCCGGGCAGCAACGGGGGAAAAATTATCGATATCTCCGATGTGTATAATCCATCAGTTGTTGGCAGTTTCGAATCTTCCCACAATGTATTTATTACCGAAACAGGCTACATGGTTGCGGAATTTTCCAATCCCCGCCTGATTATCTATGACCTGAATATTGACCCGACCGACCCCACTCCCATTTGGACCGGCGGCGTAGAAGGGCATGATGCCACTGTTATCGGGAACCGTCTTTACGATTTTCATGGCAGCGCTGGTACGAACATTTATGATATTACCAATATCGAAAGCCCTTTTCTGTTGACGAGCATTAACGATCCGACCATTACCTATCATCACCAGGGCTGGACGGATATCGGGAATGATTACCTCTACATTTGCGATGAACTGGCCAATGGGAATACCCCGGACATTACCATCTGGGATATTCGCAGTATGGAAAACCCCGAGAAGGTTGGCGGCTATACCGATGTTGGCGCAACGGTTCACAATCTTTATGTGAAGGGACATTACGCCTATACTTCTTATTACTCTGCCGGACTGCGTATTTTTGATATTTCCCGTCCGGATACCCTGGTGGTAGCTGCGGAAAATAATACCATTGGCTCTACCTGGGGCGTTTATCCGTTTTTACCCTCCGGTACCATTCTCGCCAGTGGTGGTATTGGTTTGCATGTTTTTTCTTTTGATGGCGCTTTAACCGGCATTGCTGCTGACGAGGAAAACACAGCGAGAAATTTTAACCTGGCGCAGAATTATCCCAATCCCTTCAACCCGGAAACCACTATTGGATTTCGGATGTCGGCAGCCGGAGTTGTCGAGCTGGCGGTGTATGATATCAGCGGAAGGCTGGTAAAAACGTTGTTGAATGAAAAACGCGCAGCCGGTAGCTACGAAGTGCAGTGGGATGGTCGTAACCGCTTCGGCGCAGAGGCTCCTTCCGGTGTTTACATCTATCGCCTGAGAGCTGGCAATTATTCGGCGGCCAAACGGATGTTGCTGGTTCGATAAGTTTGGCAAATATACAAATGGGGCAAATAGGCAAGACTTGCAAATTTGCCCATTTGCTCCATTTGAAGCTTTTTACAATCACAAAATACCCGGGAATATCCATTGAGCGACTGGCACCTCTACATCATCCGCTGCGCCGATAATTCCCTTTACACCGGGGTAACGATTGACGTTGAGCGCCGCTTTCAGGAGCACCAGTCGCAGGGGGAAAAATGCGCAAAATACCTGAAAGGGAAGGCGCCGCTTCGACTGGCTTTTCAGGAAAAGATCGGAGATAAGCAGCTGGCTTATCGTTTGGAGTGGCGGGTGAAAAGACTCACGAAGGGGGAAAAAGAGCTGCTAGTGTGTGGGCGCATCCGTTTGGTGGATTTATTCCCAGTCAACCAAAATCCGCGCAATAACAGTTGAATCTTTGCAAAACTGGCCACAGATCCACACGGATAGTATTTATTTTGTATTCATTGGTTACTCATTTATCCGTGTTCATCAGTGTAAATCTGTGGCTGAAATTACTACAAACTACCTTCCACCGGGAAAGGTTTCGCAAAAGTGAAAGCGCGGGGAGATGGCCCCTCCGTTTCGAGAAGCTTCAGGCGCTTTTCTGCTTCCTGAATCGTGGGATGATGCCCGGTTGGCACCCACCACAAGACCATCGAAGGGCCTTCCGGCTTATCGAACCATTTTTTCCGCATCTTGAAAATCCGCACATGATCGCTGCGGTAGGTATATTCCTTTAAGGATTCAACCGATTCCCAGACAGACATATTCACCAGGAGCATGGGATCGTTAAATGCCCGAATGTCAGTTGAATCGCCCTCATCTCCCTGCAAGCGCCAAACAAAACCGGGGCTATCTTCCGCCAGTTTGTTGATACCTTCCAGTTCTGCCACAAAATCCGCCATTTCCGGATGATCAATCGGCACCCGCATCCGGGCAATATTGAATTGAGCGAGATGGTATTCTTGCTGCATAGTTTTACTCCCTTTCAAGGTTAATGCCTACCTTGCGTGCTATATTTTTATATTTTTTAAAGATGCCCTCGAAATG
>JAUIFT010000508.1 GCA_030430345.1 Calditrichia bacterium
GCTTGAGCGTTAGCGAGTTGTTGATCCCAACCAATTATCAAGAGTTCTTAAATACCTGGGAAAAAAACGGGAATGAGTTTATCAAATTGTATCAGGCGCAGCAACTGTCATTCATTCCCAATTTATTGCCAGCCCAGGCGCTGAATTTTACTGCCGAACAAACTTTAACCGTCCTTCGTGCCCGCTTTGGCAAAGATTTGCAAATGGCTATTGATCCACTATTCACAAACCCAGGTCTTATCCCGGAAAAGATTCCTGCAAAAATCAATAGCCCGGTTTCAAATCAAACCGACGGAAGCTGGCTGAAAACCGCGAACATGGTTGGCATAAATATTCGTACGGCAGGTAGTTTTTGGAATGTGGTTAAATATGCTTTTACACTTTCGCATGCGCAGAATTCTGTCCATCTTTTACCGATCTGGGAGCCGGGCGTCGTTGGTAGCCTGTATGGCATGAGTAGTTGGCAGTTAAATTCGGAGTTTTATAGCGAAGAGCTTCAAGAAGCCCTGCCCTATCTGGACACGGTGGATAAGCAACTGAAAGCGCTCATCAATATTTTGCATTTGATGGGGAAAACTGTCGGGATGGA
The DNA here is from genome assembly GCA_030430345.1 of Calditrichia bacterium. The sequence goes on from JAUIFT010000508.1 coordinate 590, forward strand.
TGTGATTCCGCACACCGACCGTTTTTCGGAAATCGTACTGGCCTATCCGGAATTTTTTGAATGGCTCCGCCGAAAAGATAATGAGATCATTGATCACAGGGCGAATCTCCATGAACGTGTTCAGGAGCGGATTCTGGCGTTTCTCAAAAGTGAAGGCTCCGCTGTTCCCGGAGAGGAAATTCCTGGGAACAAAGGCGATTTTTTTACCCCATCAATTCCGGAAGATATTCGGCTAAGAATGCTTTTCGGTTACCCGGGAGATATAAAAGGCCGGTTGCGGCGGCGAATCGCCCTCGTTAAATATCTTCATGCATTTGGTTATGAAACCGTTCCTGCCACCATGGCGCCGCCGTATCGCGGTTTGAAAGTTGATCGCAGAGAAACGGCGAAAAAGATTGATGAAAATGGCCTGGTGTGGCAGGATTACATCATCGAAAATCCCCAGCCAATGTCGCGGGTCTTTGGCCCGCTGACCCGTTACAAACTATATGAAAGATTGAACGATAATATCGACTGGCACATCGATTTTGACAAACCGCGTAAAGAAGTTTGGCAATATGTATGTAAAAAATATTCTGACTTTCAGTATCGCTATGGTTTTGATTTTATGCGTGGCGATATGTCTCATGTGCAAATGCGCCCATCCGGTGTTCCGGAAAAAATCGATCCTTACTATGATCTGCAACGGGCCATCAAAAATTTTATTCGGAAGGAAAATGGGAGGCGATATTTTGGATATTTTGCCGAGTCATTCCTTGCGCCACCAAACATAATGAGTTATGGCGATGAAGTTGAACATCTTGAAGCAAGTGAGGCGGATACGACTTTGGGAGACTTGCAATCAACCGTTGTTGGTTCACCTGACTTTGTAGAAAAATTGCAGCAATATGCCGATATTAAATCAAACCGGTTAGTAACCCCGAATTTAACTGCTATGACCGCCGATAAAGATGATCCTCGTTTCGATAAGTTCTATTTAAAAGGAAATGAACTACGTCTGTTTTTGGGGGTCTTTTTAACTGATATGCCCTGTTACATAGGTGCTGGTTTTGAGATAAGGGATCCGCATACACAACCTGCACCAAATGAGCATTATTCTAAACTTTACGTTTTTCAAGAATCGATTGGCCCAAAAATGACGTCCGGCCCTTATGTCTGGGGGAAAAATGGAAGGCTTTTTGGGAATATTACTAAAATAAAATTTTATCTGGAAAAGATACTGGATGACATCCGCGAGCAGACCACTGTTTGGGTAATTTCTCCAAATTCGAAATCCCAAAATAAAGTCATTGCATGGACGCAAAAGAAACAATCACCCAAATATCTCTTTTTAGCAAATATTGATATTGATAATGCCGAAAGTGACATAATTATTCCCAAGAACACCTTGAATTCCACGAATAGTCATATCAATATGATATTTTCTACGGCAAATCATATTTGGGACTGCGACAAAACAATCAAATCCCGGGATGATTTCTATCAGGTGAAACAGCTAGCTGAAGGCGAAGGACGTATCTATAAAATAAATAACTGATGCCGCGTGCCTTTCGCGCAGAGAAGGGACGGCGCCTTACCGTTAGAATATGCTAAAACAAACTCATCTGCTCACCGCGACTGGCACTTTCCACCTCCCCGGGAAAGGCCGGCACCTCTCCAATCAGCCCTGCCGTTAGCTTCTGCTTCAGCAATTGATGAAGCTCCCGGGCAATTTCCGGCGCCAACTGATCGCCGGGGGAATGTATAAACACATACGGTTGCTTGCCCTGTCCAATCCATCCGGCAACAATAGCGGCAATTTCGTTCAGGCGGGGAATGTTTTCCTGAACCGTTTTATAGCCGACGTAACGTAAAAATGGCTTGTTCGCGGTAACACCAAAATAAGCGGGCATTTTTGGCTTCTTGCGCTGCGCCTCTAATACATCGGGGTCGGAGGCATTTTTGATATTGTAAAGCGTGCCGGTATCAAAAATCGCCCGGTTGGCGTGATGTCGTTCTAATATTGCATTGAGTCGCTGCGAGGCATCGGAATCATCAAAAAATGCCCGGTGGCGCACTTCCACGGCATAGTCGAAGGTTTGGGGAAGCGTCGCCAGGAATTTATCCAGCAGCGATAACGCCGGTGGGGAGAAGGAAGGGGGTAACTGCAGGAAATAAACGCCAATATTGCTTGACAATGGCGCCATTGCCTCAAAAAACGCCCGGGTTTCTTCCTGGCAATATTGCAGTGCCAGTTCGTGACTGATCTTGCGGGGGAACTTGAAACTGAAGCGAAAATTTTCCGGGATATCCTCCCGCCAACGGTCTAGCGCCGCTGGCTTTGGCAGCCCGTAAAAGGTATTATTCCCTTCAACAGTATTAAATACCCGGGCATATTGTTTTAAATAATCCGGCTGCCGGGCGGTGCTGGTAAATAGGCTGCCCAGCCAGTCCTTGTTTCCCCAAATCGGGCAACCCAGGAAATATGTTTTAATACTGTCATTCATGATGATTTATCTCTAAAAGGTTGGCCGGTTTCAGCCCCAGTAAATCCAGTTTCCAGAACTGACCGCTGTGCACAAAGACATTGATTGCGGCGTTTTTGATATCAAAACGGCGGGGAATCCCCTGGGAAATTCCCAACACATGCCGCAGAAACCGGTTAATAATGCCCCCATGAGAGACGATCACATACGTCCCTCCGTTATGCCGTTCGGCGATTTCATCAACGCAAGTAACTAGCCGATCCAATACTGCATTGGCACTTTCTCCACCGGGAACGGCGAAGTCGGCCTTTCGCTGGCGGTATTCCTGATAAATATCCGGATATTTACTGGCGAGCTCGCTGGGGGAATGCCCTTCGAAAATGCCGTATTTTCGTTCGCGCAGCCGTTCATCG
>JAUIFT010000509.1 GCA_030430345.1 Calditrichia bacterium
GCAAGGCGGAGAAGGATTATTGGAATCATACTGCTGAAACGGTCAAACAAGTCGCCAGCGCCATCGGGAAGATTTCCCATTCGCAGCGCTCGCCTGCGCAAAGCGCCCTCGCCTTTGCTTTGCATCCTCCGGCGGTAACAACAATCGCTGCCGGTATTCGTACCGATTCCCAGTTAACGGATTGTCTCGGCTATTCCGCCGCGCCTTCACTAACTAAAACGGAGCTGACAATCTTAAAAGATGCATCGCCAGCGAATACCTATACCCAGCATCGCTGATACTAATAGGCCTGAGCGAGCATCTCCCGGGTCTCTTCCAGCACATGCAGCATCCGGTCCCGTTCCCCTTCGGCCATCTTAATATCAGCCTCCAGCTTGAAGCGGTTTTCGCCGTTCAACTCCCGGGCATAGCTTACCCAGAGCCGTTCGATCCGCTCATTCAAATCTTCGATTTCCAGCGACAGTGTATTCAGCTTCTCTTCGAATGATGCCCGGGAAACACCACCGCCGTTCAGAAGCATCTTAATTGAAACCGCTTCTTCCCGGTTTTCCGGAAAGATTGTTTCGATCTCCTTTTCTTCCAAACGAAGCAGATGATGATAGTCGATCGTTTCCGTGGCGCTGTCCGGTAGCGGCACCTTCTCGACAACATCAATTGCCGGGAACAAGGTATGGGTGTATTCAAAATAACTGCGAATTTTTGCCAGAAAATCCCGGCGCGTCGTTTTCCGGCCAATCACTTTTAGGAGGATCAGGTGTTTTTCCGGAAGGCATTCCACCAGCGCCTGATTTGCAGCATCAGTCACCACAAAGCCCAGTTGCCAAAACGATTTCTCTTCGATGAAGGGATACATCTTGGCAATCAGCTTGGGAATAATATCTCCCGGCAAAAAGCTGTAGTGATATTGAAGGGCAAGGCCATCGACATAACTATGGCGATGCACCGTTACTTTCTCCGGTAACCAGCGGGGAACCAGGTAAGCGCGATCCGCATTTTCTTCGACATCAAACAACAGTTCATAACTTTTCATCATATTTAGAATAAAGGGGTAGCGGGTTTTTGGATAATTTCCCCCGCTGCTTAAAATCCAGGAAAGATCCTCCGCGTTTAATATTGCCTGAGCGCGGGTCGGCGGTTTCGCCGCAATGATACGGTGAATGGCATTGTTCAGCCAACGGGGTTGTAAGACCAGGGTATTCTGTAAACGAATATCGCTTTGGAAATTTGTTACCACGCCAAGGTCGTGCAACCATTGCAGTAAATCTTTTTGCCCGGCCTGATCAATATCCTCATTCCGGCAGATATCCTCATACTCCCGCATCGGCATAAAGTCTTTTTTGGCCACCTCCATTCGATTCCGAACACCCAACCATCCCTGTTCCCAGGATGCTTTCAGATTTTCTAATGGCAATAACGATTTACGGATGAGTTCCCGTAATTCGCTTATACCATTACCGGTTTTTGCGGAGGTGTATACAAATGCCTTGATTGCCGGATATTTTTCCTGAAGCAGGCGCCGGTCAATTTCTTCGCTGCCGAGATCGCTTTTGGTCAGCGCAACGATTACCGGTGACCCTTCTCCAAAATAGGTAGCCATCTTCAGCCAGTTTTCCAACTCGGTGACATCAGATTGCCGGGCATCCCATGCCAGTAAATAAAAACTGCGGCGACTGAGAAAGAAGCTGTGTACGTTGCTGTCGATATCTTCCCGGCCAAAATCCCAGATATTCAATTGCACGCGCTTATGTGCTGTTTGCACCGGCCAGCGATGTACTTCCAGGGCTGCCGTTGATGGTTCTTCGTCATTAAACTGCCTTTCAACCAGATAACGAATTAAAGATGTTTTTCCGCTCCCCGGCTGGCCCAGAACGAGTAATTTGACTTCATTAATGCGACGTTTTTCCTGGTGGCGCAGGATGTAATAAATGAGCTCCTGCGGGCGACGCACCAAATTCTCCATGGGCAACGCCAATTGATTGCCAATTAGCTCCAGGATTTCCAACTGTTTTAATTCGCCAATTTCTTCCGGAAGTTCGTTGAGCTGATTGTTATTTAAAGACAGCCATTTCAATTGTTTTAACTCCCCGATCGCTTCCGGTAAAGCGGATAATTTATTTCCGTCCAGCCGAAGTTCTTTCAGGGCAGTCAGGTTTGCAATTGCCGCGGGGACATGATCGATATGATTATTTCGCAAACTGAGCCGGGTCAGATGCGTCAAAGAAAATACCGCCTCGGGGATTTCATAAAGCGCTTTTCCAGAGAGATTCAGCGTGCTGCTATTCTCTGCATATTTGATCAGTTTTAATATTTCCGGACTGGTTTTCATCCTCTACTCACTTTTACTGGTAAATCGTTCTGCCATTTGCCGAATCAGGATTAACTCCTCCTTTTCCAGCTTAAATAGAATATCACTGATTTCATTAATCATCCGTTGTTTTTCCGGAAGATAGTCTTTACGCCCGTCTTTCTCGGCAACAGTTCCCTCCTCCGCTCCCGCCTGAAACGACCGGCCAAAGATCAGCCAGTGCAAATCAACCTTCAGGACTTCCGCGATAATTGCAAATTTTTCGATACTGGCACTTTTCTTTCCTTTGATCACGTCACTCAGGGAAGACTCCGGAATCCCGGCGAGTCTGGCCAGTGATTTTTGCGTTAAGTCCTGTGTCCGGCTTAATTGTTTTATCCGTTTTCCAGCTGCAATCAAATCCATACGCTTTTGCGAATTTTTGAATTTTTCACTTGTTTTATCCGCTATCGCGAATTAAATTAATTTTGGGAGATAAAATTACCTAAAACACTGAACGACTAGTTTATCAAAAAAATCGGGAAGATCTGAGAACAAGTTTTAATAAAGCGATTATTGTGGCCAGTTCCAACTGCTATTTTTAACAATAGTTTATTGAGCAAAGCACACTGCTGAGATTCTCCTGATTGGTTTAGCAATTCTTTAATAATTTACCCTGCCGCCATGTCAAATACAATGAGCCCCGTCAATCCGCAATAACGGATGAGGCGATAGCGCAGTTTTTTGCAGCCGCAAAAAACCGGGGGAACTATATCCAAAATTCAGGAGGCTCACGAATGACGTGTCAACACCCGAACTGCCAGCGAACGTTGGTGATCGATTGTATTAAACCGGAGCTATTCTCTATGGTGAAACCGCTGGACAGCCGCACAAAAGCAGCAGCGGGAATCGACTTTAATCAATTCATCGAGTATTTTTGCCCGATCCACTGTGAATTACATGGCTATTGCTGGGGATGTGGTTTTCACTATACGCCGGCGGTCATCTTGCAACCGGATGGTCTTTGCCAGGATTGCCGGCAGAAACTGCTGCTATAAGCTCATTTTCAGGGAGTAGAAATACAATCGCCGGGTTAGCCAACGGGCATAAGAATTGGAGCAAACGCTTCAAAATAGAATAGAGCCGGGATACGATTCATTTCCACTCCCTTCAATTCATT
>JAUIFT010000510.1 GCA_030430345.1 Calditrichia bacterium
CCTGGTGGCATCCCGTGGCGAAATATGTTTTTGTTGGCGTTGCCATCCTGATTGTCATTTTGCAAATGGCCTATGGGGTTGGGTAAACCGGTTGTTGGTTGTCGGTCGTCTTATTCGCAGAGAAAATTCATGAATTTTCTCTGCGGATACGACATCAGCCTTTCCCTATTCCACAATTATCCGGGTGATTTCATTGTCTAACCGTGCGGTGATTTCATAATTGATGGTGCCGCTCATTGCCGCCAGCTGATCAATCGTAATTTCTTCATTCCCCTGTTTACCAATCAATACCGCCTCATCCTCTAAGGCCACATCGGGAATATCAGTAACATCAACCATAATCAGGTTCATGCAAACCCTGCCACGCAGGGGCGCGCGCTTTCCCTTGATCAATACATAACTCTGGTTGGAGAGCATACGGTCGTAGCCATCGGAATATCCGATCGGCAGTATGGCGATGCGGCTGTCCCGCGTGGTTTTATAGGTGCGGCCGTAGCCGATGGTGTTATCCGCCGGAACCGTTTTGATCTGGCTGATGCGCGCTTTCCAGGTTAAGACTGGCTGCAGGGTTTCGGAGATTTTTTCGCCGAATTTTTCCTTGTAGGAAACCATTGTCTCCCGGGAAGGCCAGAGGCCATATTGACCAATACCGAGGCGCACCATATCAAAATGCGTTTCCGGGAAAAGCATGGCTGCGGCAGTAGAGGCGGCGTGCTTTTTCAGAATCGGAAAACCATTGCTCTGAATCAGACGGACCAGTTGATTAAAACAATAGCGTTGGTAATCGGCATAGTCATGATTGGTGGTATCTTCAATGTTGGCGAAATGGGTATAAACTGCCTCCAATAAAATGCGTGGAGTATGTTTCAATTCCTTCAGGAACCATTCCAGTTCCTCCTGGGCAATGCCCTGACGGAAGGTGCCGGTTTCCAGCTTGAGATGGATCCGCGCCAGTTTAAACAGAGAAGCCGTAATTTCATGAAGGCGCAACAAAGTTTCGCGATTATATACTACCAGGCGAAAATTCTCTTCCACCGCTTCTTCCAGGCGGCCAATCGGCACATGTCCCATAATAAGAATGTTCTGATTAAATCCCGCCCGGCGCAAGCGCAGCGCCTCTCCCAGGGAGTGCACACAGAATGAATCGACTTGATTTTTCATCGCCAGACGGGCGATGGACTGCCAGCCATGCCCGTAGCCATTGGCTTTTATCACTACGGAAAATTCCGGACGGGCGCCAATAATTTTACGAAAGAAACGAATGTTGTTGGCGTAGGCGCTTTCGGAAAGCTCTATCCAGGTGTTGTTCAGGTATTTATGTTCAATATTTGTCATTAGAACTTCAATAATTCACTAATTATACAATTTCCAGTCGATGCCAAAACGAAAAACCAGCAGTCCTTCCAGCGTGTCATTGATGATAAAATAATCTTCCGAGAGCAGATTTTCCCAAACGAAGAACAGGGTCGCATCCCGAAAGTTCAGCTGTACCCGTCCATCTAGTAAATTGTAACGGCCATTTTCACCGCCATCCGGCGCATAATAGTTAAGCAGCCGGTTAAAATTGACCGTCTGAAAATCACCGATATAATGCCAATTAATAATACCATCGACACTGATGGCATTATTAAAGAGGCTAAATGTGGTCATTGCAGATAAATTATTGTTGATTTGGGGCGCAAAAGTGGAATTGTATTTATCGTTAAATGTGAAATCTTCCCGAATGCGAAAATGCCACAGCTTGAATCCGGTTTGCACCCGCACACCGAGATTCTCGTAAGTATTTTTTTTCCACTCCCAGAGGCTCCCTCCGGTATTTAGCACAGGATAATCTTTTGACTGCAGAAAGAATGGTTCGATTTGCAACCAGGTCGCGGACTTTTTCCCGAAACGTAAAATGCCGCTTACCCCGCTTTCCGAGATCATACTTTTCTGCCAGTAGGGCGCCCGCGTGGAGTCGAAGATGATCGTTCGCCATAGCATCGGTACCGGGCGGTTTTTACGAAAAGCTGCGGCACCAATCTGAAATCCATCCTGCACTTTTTTCTCCAGCGAAGCGCTGAAATGCGGAGCGCCATCCTGTTCGTTGTGTAAGGAAAAGCCACCAGTCAAGGAATATTGCCAATCACCTTTATGCCGTTTCAGGAAAGCGCTGGCTTTGCCATACATCTCACTGTGGCGAAACCAGATGCGGGTCGGTTTATTACGGGCGTAACTGCTGAAAATTTTCAGGCCGGCCTGGCTGCTACCCAATTGCCGGTAATAGCGAGCATCCAAGTCTACGTTGAGATAGCGGTTTTTTCGTGCCTCATCATCGCCGCTCCAGCTCAGGTCGGCCATGCTGCGGAAAGCCGGCACTATTACCAGCGAGTCCTTCGCCCCCAGTTTTCCCTGCAGGGTGAGCCAGGCGGTGTTGCCACTGAGCTTGAATTTATCCCGGACACCGGTGCTCAATTCCGGTTGACTTAACGCATATTCCGGAAGCATACGATAGCGCTGACGGAGGTGCCAGAAGAACAGATCCGTATGCCAGCGTTTGCTCCATTCGCGATGATACTGGAAGCGGTAAGTGTTTACTTTCGCGCTGCTAAAATTGCTTTCCTGAGAGCCGTCGGTCAAATAGTTGGTACCGGAGAAGCGAAAGTAATCGGTTTTATTTAAACGGCGGCTAAAGGAAATATCCACAAAGGAAAGGTTGATAATATAATCCTGGGAAAAAACGATGCGGGTCAGCGGCTTTTTAGTAACCGGCGCCAGTGGGGCGACATAATCGGTATTACTGCCAAGCGTATGCCAGCGATCGCCGGACTGATAATAAGGCAACCACTGTGCATTCCAAAACCCATTGAAAGGATCATGGAGAATTTTACCGCCATACTCAATTTCCCGGAACCCCGCCGGCATTCCCCGGTATGCATTGGTAGTCAAACGGCCCCGTTGCAGCAAGGAAAGCGGGAAAATATCCGAGTGATAAAAGGATTGTTCTTCTTCGGTCAAAATGCCATCGATGCTGATTTCTGCGGATTTATCGACCGGTTTCTTTTTAACGGCTTTTACCTTTGGCGCGGCATTGCTGGTATGACTATCAGTCGTTTGCCCCCAACTTGACAATGGGAAGATTATTACGAACAAAATCAGTAAAGAAAAACGTTTCATAAAGAAATAGCGTCTAAAAGAAGTAGAAGGTTTAATCGACGTAGTTATTTGAAAATAAGCCTTGCACAATAATAACCCGCAGGAAAATGAATATACACCAAAGCAATGGCGATGAAAACAATAATTTCAGACATCACGGCTGCTGAAAAATCAAAAAATCCGTTTGGGTAATGGTTTGCATACACGAAACGGTGTTTCCACAATCGTCGGTAGCTACCCAAGTCCGAGTAATGGTTTCAGTACAAGCACCCGTTTGTGTCATGTCGTCAGTGAAAGTGATGGTCACGTCGAAATCGCAATTATCG
>JAUIFT010000511.1 GCA_030430345.1 Calditrichia bacterium
ATACACCGTCAGAATGGTATAGATCAGGTAGAGTCCCCAGATAGACCACCCCAGCACCAGGGGACTGTAGATCCAGCCGTAGCGTTTGACCGCGATGAGCGCTATCACCGGCAGGCCGACAAGGGCTATCGCGACTATCGCCTGGGCAAATACACTGGCGATGAAAAACCAGAAGAGATTCGCGACCTCACCAGCGAAGAACGCCGTGGATTGAAATATGCGCTGGTCTCTTTCCTTGTTGCAATTATCCTGATCGTCTGGGGATTGATTCCCGGCGATATGATGAGCACCGGCGGCTTTCTCCTCGACCCGGAAACGACCAATATTTTTAAATCGCCGTTTATCCAGGGAATTGTTACTTTCATTTTCGTGCTGGCCGCATTAATGGGGATTGCTTACGGCATTGGGGCCGGCACCATCAACAACGATACCGATGTGATGAAAGGGATGGGCAAATCCATGTCTACCCTGGGGATTTACATGGTATTGTGTTTCTTTGCCGCACAGTTTGTTGCTTACTTTAAGTGGACGAATCTCGGACTGATCTTCGCGGTGAAGGGGGCTGCTGTTTTAGAAGCTTCCGGTTTGGGACCGATTCCCCTGATGCTCGCGTTCATTGTGCTGGCCGCTTTCAGTAATATGTTTATGGGGAGCGCCTCGGCAAAGTGGGCGATTCTCGCCCCGGTTTTTGTGCCAATGTTTATGCTCAACGGTTTCAGCCCGGAGCTGATTCAGGTAACTTACCGGATTGGAGACAGCGTTACCAATATCATCTCCCCGATGATGTCTTATTTTGCCCTGATCGTAGCATTTGTTGAACGCTACGAGAAGAACGCCGGTATTGGCACCGTTATCGCGACGATGTTACCTTACACCTTTGTTTTCCTGATTATCTGGAGTATCCTCCTGATGATCTGGATGAGCGTCGGCGCACCATTAGGTCCGGAGGCACCGCTCTTTCTGGAATAGTTGACGCGCATTTATTTCTAGCCGCGGATTAGCACGGATAAACACTGATAAAGATTTTTTAGCATTTTAATTCGTGAAATCTGTGCCGGTCTGTGGCTGATTAAGAATTTTTCAGTTTGCCAAAGAAGCCACAAAGGAAGAAATTTAAGATGGCAGGAATATATTGATCACACCGGTGCAAATTATTGGGCAATCCTTGCCCATGCAGAATCTTCAGAAGCAAATTCTACAAGCGGCAGCCAGCGATATCCCGGTCTTTCTCATTGGGGAAACCGGCACCGGAAAAGATTTGGTCGCACAGGCGATTCATCAATCCGGTAAACGGCAGTCCTCACCCTACGTACCGGTGAATCTTAGCGCGCTTCCCACCCAACTCGTCGCCAGTGAACTTTTTGGTCACGAAAAAGGGGCGTTTACCGGTGCGCTTAAACAACATCGGGGAAAGTTCGAGCAAGCACACGATGGCACCATCTTTCTTGACGAGATCGATTCTGTAGATGAGCGGGTTCAGGTAAGTTTATTGCGTATTATAGAACAGAAAAAATTTCATCGTCTAGGGGGAAAGCGGTCGATCACTTCCAATGCCCGGATTATTGCGGCAACCAACGCCGATGCGGATGATTTGTTGGAAGGGGCTCACTTCCGGGATGACCTGTTTTACCGACTGGATGTTTTCCGTATTACCCTCGCTCCTCTCCGCAAGCGGCACGGTGATATTCCGTTATTAGTAGATAACTTTATCCAAAAGTTTAATCCCGCGGTGAATAAAAGTATAACGAAGATTTCGGGAGAGTGTACTGAGATATTAGCCAAATACGACTGGCCGGGGAATGTACGGGAGTTAAAAAATGTTATTCAGCGCGCCATGCTGGTTTGCCCGGGTGCCACAATTCAGATCGAACATCTGCCACCCCGTTTTCGAAACCCGGACAGTGATATAGATAACCCGAAAATTACTTTTACAGTCGGGACGCCACTTGAAGAAGTAGAACGGCAAATGATTCTCAAAGCATTAAGTGTTAGTGGAAATAACCGCACAAAGGCGGCTCAATTATTGGGGATCAGCCGGCGGGCAATTTATAATAAATTAAAGAAACACAATATCGATTAATGGCAAAAACTGTGCACATTTAGTACAGATGACCTACCCTGAAGAACACCGTAAACCCTTGTTTATAAAAGAAAAAACGTCAATTCAGGCAACAGCGATGCTCTTTTATATTCCAACAAACTGTACCATATAGACACACACCCGAAAATTCATTTGTTAAGAGTGTACTAATCGTGCACACTTTCCTGGTTACTGACCCTCCTTCGAATTTTCATTCATTTTTGCCAGACCAAAACACTTCCACAAATACATAAAAATCAGACCCTTATGAGCTTTCTTCAAATTTTGGCATTACCGTTGCAGTAGATAAAGTGACGACTAAAATGTTATTTCGCGAATTATTCAACCATTAATAACGATGTTCAACCTAACAGAGGAGATTTATGCAGTCTACCCCAATATTTGAAGTCTTTACGTCTATATTACAATTCAAATTATTTACCGTCGGCGATACGCCAATTACGGTTTCATCATTCCTGGTCTTTCTGGTCATTTTCCTGTCGGCAATTTTAGTTGCCAGCCTGCTCTCCCGTTTATTGGCTTCCCGGGTACTTTCCAGACTTAGCATTGACAAAGGCACCATTTATACATTTCGCCGCATTACCTATTATGTGCTTGTAACCATCGGCGCCATCTTTGCTTTTCAGTTCATCGGTATCGATCTAAGTGGATTAACAGTTATTTTTGGTCTCTTATCGGTTGGTATCGGTTTTGGTTTACAAAACATCACTTCGAATTTTATTTCCGGCATTATCCTACTCTTTGAGCAACCAATCAAAATTGGCGATCGGGTAACGATTGGCGATATCGTTGGCGATGTAGAAGCAATCAACATGCGTTCGACAACCATCCGATCGTTAAAGAATATTGCCATCATCGTTCCGAATTCCGAGTTTATTTCCTCGCAAGTAATCAATTGGTCTCATACTGATCCGAAAATTCGCCTCGATATCGAAGTTGGGGTTTCCTATGACTCAGATCTCGACCTGGTGAAGAAAACTTTGCTGGATATTGCCAGGAATAACAAACACATCTTAAAATTTCCGGCGCCGCAAGTGTATATCCTTAATTTTGGCGACTCCACCTGGGATATGCAGCTGCAGGTCTGGTGCGCCAGTCCGGAAGGGCAGTATAAGATTCGTTCAGACATTAATAGCGAAATTGTACACTATTTCCGGGAAAGAGATATCGTTATTCCTTTTCCGCAGAGAGATTTGAATTTCCGGACATCTTTACCCGAACCCCTCAAATTGAAAACTACCGGCAACTTCCAAAGCCCGCCGGTAATGGAAGCATCGCCGAATTAACCAGCTATATCCAGATCGATGTTTTCCACTATTAAAAATGAAAGGACAAAAAATGCCTGGCAGCAAAGC
>JAUIFT010000512.1 GCA_030430345.1 Calditrichia bacterium
AGGGTAAAATCCGGAAAGCAGTACGTTTCACCTTCCAGGGGGATAAACTCACTGGCAGGGGCAATTTGCCAGTCCGCCGCTTTCTGATGGAACATCTCCTGAAAAACACTAATTTCCTCCGGCACATAAGCGGTAAAATGATGAAAGTAGGGCTGCAGCCGGCTGCTATTATCCAGGGATAAAGTGTAGTTCCGCCGGGACTTGAAACGAATTTCCGCGGTGAGTTCCCATGTCGGCTGATGCAAAACGGCCGGGAAAAAATTAGCGAGATTAAGTCCGTATTTTTGGGTTTTGTAAAACAGGTTTAATGGGCCATCGACGGTGATGATAAATCTGTCATTGGCATCTTTCCGGATGGCGGCCATCAACTGATGGAACCGGAGATACTTGAAAAATTGGCGCAATAAGGCCGGGGGGGATTCTCCCAGGCGAATTTCCAATTCACTGCAATGGATTAAGAGTCCCTGTACCTGTGCGCAGTTATAGCGGTGGATCAGCCGTTCCGGAGATAATGAACGGAACTTGACTACCGACTGGTAAGCGGGAAGGTCCGCGTAAATGCTTTCTGCCAGCGCTGCCGGTTCCTGCTGAAACTTTTCGGCGATTGTCTCGCGATAAGCAGTCCTGTCGGCAAATGATACTTTCGACAGAATTTGACTGGTTTCCCGAAAAAGGGTGTGGCGAAATTCGATTAGAGCTTCGTTTGGGGCGGTGTCAAACTCGGTACGATCCAACAACAGCTTTTCCAGGCCGCGGGTAATCACTGCTTCCTGCGGGCTGTTTTCGATAATCAGTTTACTGTCTTCAAGCAATTCGCTGCGGGTTTTCCCATGGCTCGCCTTAAAGATCTCCAGCAGCTGCCCGGCGGTATTCAGCAGCGCTTCATCCTCGGCTTTTAAAAACAGCGGGGTAATCTTATCCTTATATTTTCTAAAGCGGACGAGGTCCTTTGTAAGCACTGTGCTTTCTCCGCCGTTTGTTGATGAAATGTTCTCCGGTGTCTTTGCTTATTAATTCGTAAAGGATGGCTTTTTTCCCCGGGCGCGCCCGCAGAATTCGTCCGAGGCGCTGCACATGCTCCCGCACGCTGCCGCTGCCGGAAACGATAATCGCGATGTTTGCTTCCGGCACGTCTACGCCTTCATTTAGTACCTTGGAGGTCACCAGGATATTGAACTCCCCTTCGCGAAATGCCTGCAGAAAATTCTCCCGCTCCTTTAGTTTGGTATGATGCGTCAGTACCGGCAAAAAAAATTCTTTCCCGATACGATAAGCCATATCATTATCCTGGGTAAAAATCAGGATGCGATCCCCGCGATGCTCGGCCAGTAGTTCCCAGAGGTAAGCCAGTTTTGCGCTCGATGCCTGGCTGAGTTGCTTTTGCAGCAGGTAAGCCTTGAAGACCTGACGCCCTTCCGGGGAGCGGCTGGTCTTCCAGAGGAATTGCTTCCAGCCATTGGCGCTGCCCATATTAATTTGCTCTTCGCGGAGATAAGTAAGATAAATTTGGCGGGCATGGTCGTATTGCTCTCGTTCTGCCTTGGTCATATCCACCTGTAATGTGATCACTTCATACGGCGCAAGCGTGCTGCCTTTCAGGGAGTGGATGTCGGCATTGTAGCAGATCTTCCCAACCAGCTCATAGAGGCGGTTCTCTTTGCCATCGGCCCGCTCCGGCGTTGCGGTCAGGCCCAGCCGGTAGGGGGCAATGTTACTGATTGCGGTGTATTGATATTGTTCCCCGGGAAGGTGGTGGCATTCATCGAAAACCAGAAAGCCAAAACGATTCCCCTTGCTTTGCACATGGATAAGCGCAGAATCATACGTGGCAACGGTTAGGGGGGCCAGCTCGTTATAACCGCCGCCGAGCAGGCCGATTTCCTGCTGAAAATATTTCTTCAAAACGGCATACCACTGATGCATCAAATCGATGGTTGGGACATGTACTAAGGTCGGCCGCTGCACCTTCTCTATCAGCATTACCGCGAGAATGGTTTTCCCGGCGCCGGTCGGCAAAGTTACCACGCCCTGTTTACCGGCATCCAGCCAGGCCTTCTCCGCAGCCTGTTGATGCGGGCGCGGCACCAGGGGGACTTGCAGGGGAAAAAGCGTTGCTTGAAATGCTTTCGCCTCATCCTGATAAGTGAATTTGTTCTTGTGTAAATGCAGGATAATCTCCCGGTAACAATATGCCGGTGCCCGGTGACTGCGGGTGCGGGGATCCCACTTTACCACAGGGAGTGCCTGCAGGGATTCCGGGGGAGATTTAAGCAGCAAAGTGCCTTTGTCAAAAAATATCCGGGTAGCTTCCAAGGGTATCACTGTTCTCTTGATTGCGCATCAGTTATTTGATAAGCAATGAACAAATTGGTATACATAAATTCAACTATTTTTATTGATAAAGAAAATTGTTGAAAATAGTGTAAAATAATTGCACACTTTTGTAAAGCGTATTTACTTGTTCGAATATCGATTAAGTGAATAGCCTTGATCTGGTCTGATTCAAGGAAATGGCTTGAGAGAAAATTCTATCAAGTCTCTGGACTTGATTTGCATCACATCAACAAAATGACTTGAAGAAAAGGATGATCCAGGATAAATTCTTAAAATATGTTATTTCAATCCGGCGTCATTTTGAGAAAAGAGACTAACATACAATTAAATTACGGCTGCGGGTTGATTTAGTTCACAATTTTCAATTTAAAAATTTATTAACACGGTTATTGCAATTAAGGACTGTACAAACGATAAACCCTCTGGAATTTAAATGCATCTTCGACTCATAACAATTCTATTCATCTCAGTTTTGCTACATGGAAATCTGTTCGCCGGGGAAAACGGGCGACAGGTTATCCGGGGGGAAGCACTTCGGAAAGCGGGGGTTGCCCGCCTCGGGGAAATATTGCAGTTGAGTGCGGACTGGTATGCAGGGAGTATCGATGGTTTTATCTACCAGGCTGCGCCGGGAGGATTGGGGAATTTTTCCGGAGAAAACTGGGAAATATTACTCGATGGCATACCCTTAAACTTGCGCCTCATTGATAATAAAGATATGAATTTGCTGCCGGTTAGTATTCATGAGATTGACTCGGTAGAAATTTTCAGCGCTGTGCAAATTCATGAAGGCTTGTTCAACGATCGCGGCATTATTCACCTACATACCCGTCGGCCTAAACCGGGCATTCATACCCAAATCAATGGCTGGATTGGCAATGAGACCGGAGATCCCGGCCCGTTGGTTTTCCTGGATCGATCATTAAGAAACGTCGATCGTATTGGGCCGGATTATACATTTGCACTGAGCGGCGGATTCGCCGGATGGTATTTTCGCCTGGGCGCGCTGGAGCAAAATCAATACTTCACCTATCCTGCCGCACGGGAGCGGAACCGGCGCCGGAATAATGACTATCTGCGGATGCAAACCGGCGCACCTGCGC
>JAUIFT010000513.1 GCA_030430345.1 Calditrichia bacterium
CTGAAAATCCCTTCAACAAAGATCAACAGATGCATCTGTTAAATCCCCTAATGACTATCGGAAATGCCTACATCCCGTATTTATCCACCAGGTAAATTAATGCTGCCATCGCACCGGTGCCGAGTTCCAGCTCACGTCGATTGACATTTTCGAAAACGTCGTTCGGGGCATGATGATAATCGAAAAGGCGTTGGGTATCGGTAGAAAGGCCGACCATCGGCACGCCATGATCCCGATGCAACGGACCGATGTCAACACCGCCACCGCCGCGGCTGAAAAAGAGAACGGTATTCTTGTCGAAATGCGGCAGCCAGCTGCGGAATTTCTCCAAAACTACATCCGATGCGGAAACCCCGAATCCACGAGGGCTGAATGCGCCGGCATCACTCTCGATGGCCAGAATGTGATTCTCCTTATTCTCGCCAGCGAGATCCGCATATTTCTGTCCGCCGCGAACGCCATTTTCTTCATTCATGAACATGACCGCCCGGATGGTCCTTTTCGGTTTAATGCCAAGTTTTTGGAAGGTGTGTAGAACAGCAATTGACTGCATACAGCCGGCGCCATCGTCATGCGCCCCCTGCCCAACATCCCAGGAATCCAGATGACCACCAACAACGATGATTTCATCCGGAAATTCGCTGCCTTTTAGTTCTCCCACCACATTATGGGAAAGGGCATCAGGATGCCACTTACTACTAATATGCATATACAACTTTGCTTTCGGATCATCCTTGAGGACCTTCGTCAAACGATCGGCGGATTGAAAGCCAAGCGCCGCTGCCGGAATGCGGGGCAGGGAATCGTTATAAACAAGTGTGCCGGTATGGGGATGATCATCAAATGCCGAGGTGACTGAGCGAATAACCACACCCGCAGCGCCGTACTTGGCCGCCCGGGAGGCGCCGCGCACCCGTTGATCGACCGCTCCGCCATAGCCACCACCGCCACCGAAATTGCTGTGGTCAAATTTGCGATTGAAGAAGACAATCTTGCCTTTTACCCCTGCTTCCCCCAGTTCATCCACATCGTCCAGGTATTGAACTTCTACCACTTCCGCCGATAACCCCTGGGCTGGCGTTGGTTCGGAACCCCCGATAGCCAGCACGCTCAGATCGATTGTTTTTCCGGCGCTCATTACCTGAACCACCTCTTTGCCGCCTCTTTCCCAATGCGGGACCATTACTTCCTGGAGAAAAACATTATCAAAGTTATAATCTTCCATTACTTTGTTTGTCCACTGCACTGCTTTTGCGGCCCCTTCCGAGCCGCTGAGGCGATGGCCAATTTTGTTACAGAGATGGTCGAGCAGTTTATAGGCTTCTCCACTGACCAGGGCTTCCCGGAAAATTGATTGCACCACCCGGGTATCTGCCGGATCCGGCGCTTTATCCCCCTCGGGATTTGCCAGCAAGTTCAAGTTCAAAGCGATTAACAAAACTGAAATAAGATAACGATATACCCTCATACGAAACATATTTTCTCCGTAGGTTTTTGGCGGTTATTCTTAATATAAAGACCTTAATAAAAGAGAATCCGGGGAAAGATACAAATTATTTATTCCAGCTAAGAATGCGTCTTATTTGACAATATCCCCTGAAAACGGTACCTTTTTTTGATTCAGACTTTTCGATATTTACAAATGAGGACTGGAAATACTTTTTTCCGCTATTCACATTTCTGATTATTCCTGTCTGCCAGTTTTCAGATGAGACGGCAGTTTTAAGAAAAGGACGATTTTTGTCCGGGATCTCTCTATCGAAACAACCCTTTTTACTCAATTGCTAATCCGTTCAAAATTGCTCATTGAAAGGAGTATCCATGTTTGGTGTTGAAAACTTTCTATTATTCGTATCTGCCGGGCTGTTAATTAATATCACTCCGGGGCCGGATATGCTTTATGTCGCTACCCGGAGCACATTACAGGGGCGGAAGGCCGGGGTTGCCTCTGCGCTGGGAATTTCAGCCGGATCTTTAGTGCATATTGCTGCGGCGGTTATGGGATTATCTGCGATCTTTATGTATTCTGCCATGGCATATACGATACTAAAATGGGTGGGCGCTGCATACCTCGTCTACCTCGGGATTAAAGTGTTCCTTACAGCCAATCAACCCCTAACGCAGCAGGATTTGAAACGCGCCGATAACTGGAAAATTTTTCGGCAGGCGGTTACTGTAAATATCCTCAATCCGAAGGTGGCGATATTTTTTCTGGCATTTCTCCCGCAATTTACCAATCCGGAAACCGGCAGCGTAACCTTGCAAATCCTTTTCCTCGGGATGGTTTTCAACCTTGGCGGCACCATTGTCAACCTGTTCGTTGGTCTGTTTTTCGGCTCGGCCGGTAACTGGATTCTCGGACATCCGTTGGCCCGGCGTATTCAGGCCTGGATTACCGGCAGCGTTTTTGTCGGGCTGGGAATTAACCTCGCTATGTCTGATCAAAAATAATTATTGCGTCCATTCACGGTTGCATTCGTCCACAGATATAAATCTGAAGATAACAAAAGGAGAACTCTGTGAAATTTTCGCTGAAAAAATGGTCGTTTTGGGGAATCGGCACCGGCTCGGGATTGTTCGCCGGCTGGCTGGCCACCTGTTCGGTATGTTGCGCGCTGCCGTTTCTGGCTGTATTGGGATTGGGCAGCCTGGGCATTTCCCTGACGGATTGGATCTTACCCTTTAAACCTTACCTGCTTACCTTTTCCATCCTGGTGTTGGGATTTTCGGTTTATCAACTGCTTAAACAGCGGAAAGCGGCATTGGCTTGTGATGACGCCAGTTGCGGTTGCAGCGGAGAAAATAAGCACGGGAAACCGGGCCTCTTTTTGCCAGTATTACTGATGACTTTGCCTTTGCTGGGAATGTTATGGTTTGCGCCACCGGCATCTCTGACAGGCAGTGCAGATAATAATTGTGCGACCAGTGCTGCCACTTGCGCCAATGACGTTTCCAGCACTTGCGTTGCCAACAAATCTGACTGTAACAAAACAACTAATTGTGGGGAGAATCGCTGTAGCGCCCCTGCGGTCACTTATTTTAATGCGACAATTCTCGATAATTGTGAAACTTCCTGCGAAGCGCCAATGCAAAACGCATTGAAGGCTTTACCGGGGGTTTTATCCTGCAATGTTGACCCCGAAAACCAAAATGTAACGATTGCATTTGATCGGGACATCGCGAAGGAAGATGTAATTATCGAGCGATTGACTGCGGGGGGCTGCCAGATTGTGGCATTGTAACTGAAATATTTAGCAGCTTCCTGAGTGTCGATGCCGCCATTACGACGATTATAACATATTTAGGGTATTTACATCTTATCCGATTCGCGGTATACTATTAAATACCACGAATCGGGTTCGAAAAAATGAAATGCCATTTAAACACTCATATCTCCAATTATTGCCCCCATTTATATCCAA
>JAUIFT010000514.1 GCA_030430345.1 Calditrichia bacterium
TTCTTTATCAATTTTCAATTCTCCTTTCACCATCATTTCACAAGGCTGCAAAAAGTCGATGATTGCACCTTCTTCCGTATCTATTTTTTGACAAAAATCTCCGGATTAGATACCATAAACAGGATATAATTGTTCACAGACAACTGCAAAAAGGAAATTTCATGGCCAACCCAATTCTAACGAATCTCGATAACGGTGTCTTTACCATCACTCTAAATCGTCCCGATAAGAAAAATGCGATCAGCACTGAAATGTATGAAATGATGACTGCTGGTATTCAGGAAGCGGCCGGGGAGAAGAAAGCGCGTGTCGTGCTCTTTAATGCCACAGGGGATGATTTTACCAGTGGGAATGATCTGAAGGATTTTGCCGCTGTAAACCGGGGAGAATTGGCTTTGGATGCGTTGCCGGTAGTGAAATTCATTGAGAGCATACTGACTTTCGATAAACCACTGGTTGCTGCGGTGAAAGGTTTGGCAGTCGGCATTGGTACTACCATGCTTTTCCATTGCGATGCGGTTATCGGTGGTGCCTCTGCAAGTTTTCATTTACCTTTTGCCCAGTTAGGACTGGTGCCGGAATTTGCCTGTTCACAATTACTGCCTGCCGCCGCCGGAAAAGTGCGCGCTACTCATATTTTGATGCTGGGAGAACCCTTCGGTTGTGAAGAAGCGGTGCGTATGGGCATGGTGAGCCGTCCCTGCGCTGATGAAGACGTCGATAAGGAAGCCATTAAGGTGAGCCGCCAAATTGCAGCGATGCCGCCAGCAACGATGCGGGAAGTGAAGCGGCTGATAAATCCTCCTGCTTTAAAACAACAGCTTGTAGAAACTGTAAAACGGGAATCGGGAGTTTTTGCCAGTGCCTTGAAATCGGAAGAACACAAGGAGGCGCTCAGCGCTTTCTTTGAGAAACGGCGCCCGGATTTTTCTCGTTTTGAGTGATAAGTTTACATGGGCAGATGAGCAAATGACAGACAAATTTTTGCTGCTCATTTGCTCATCTGTTCATTTGCTCATTTGCTCATTTGCTCATTTGCTTGTCTTCCCGAATCTTTACTCGCATCCTCTTTGTCCTCATCTTCCCAGCGTAATCGGATATAATAATCCAGCGCGACACAAAGGCCATAGCGGTGTGGGGTCGTATAGAGAAACAAAGAGATAACCACTGCGAAGAATGTTACCAGTGAAATAGTTGCGACTGGCATAAAGCTAAAATAAATGCCGGCAATGATCGGCAATAAGAGGATGCGGTCGAAGATCAGAAAAAACGCCCAGATGTCTCCCTGGCTTTTCAGGAAACGAATCCCGCATTGTCTACAGTTATCATGCAAGTGAATCCAACGGAGGAACAGGCCGCTATTGCCGCAATTGGGACATTTTTTTCGCAGCCCCCTGGATATCAGCGATTTCAGGGGGATTTTCGTAGCTTTAGACATTATCTGACTTCGCTTCTACTTATGATTGTTATATCTCTTCTTCCCGCCAATCCGGATTGTAAAGGCTGGCATGGATATGCGCTTCCCACTTGCCATTGATGCGCAGGTAATTATCTTCTTCGCCATATAGGGTGAAGCCTAATCGCTCCAGCAGTTTCCCGCTGCGAACATTCCTGGGCATATAACTGGCTTCGATGCGATGAAGATTTAAAGTATTAAATACATAAGGAATCGCCGTATTTAATGCTTCCAGCATTAAGCCTTTTCCCTCCACTGCTGCTGCCAACTGATAACCCAGGAGGCAGGAATGGAAAACACCGCGAATAAAATTGTTAAAATGTGCTGCCCCGACAATCGCTCCGTCGCTTTTCTGAAAAAGAAACAGTCGCATGGAGCGTCCGCCAAGGAAGTTTTCCCGGGCCAGATAAAGCTGGTTCTCCCAGTAAGTTTCCCGGTAAAATTCCGGAGGACGAAGCGGATCCCAGGGGGCAAAATGAGCCCGGTTTGCTTTCAGAAAACGAACGACTGCCGGCGCTTCATGCGGCGGTGGTAAACGTAAGATTAGCCGCTCGGTTTCCAGATACGGATATTTTCCTAAAGCTTTATTCATTCCCTTGAAATTCCCTCACTTCATCATTCACCATTGGATATTCTTCATTCTGCATTCGTTTTTTACTGGCATCGTAAACGTTGATTTCCTATGAGTTTGCCGTTTTCTCCCGAACACTCTTTACAAGCAGAAAGACAATGATCAACCAGGGAATCCCATGAAAGAGCGTATCGCCCCAGTCTGTTAAGGTCATGCCGTTTGCCCCACCGGCTATCCAGCGTAATTTTCCCCAGATATGCGGCTCCGGCGCAAACGGGGCCAGGCCAAGAAAAAGACAGGGGATAATGTAAATCAGGTATCTTTTCATAATTAATTACCAGTTGCGAAAGTTTGCAGTTATCGTCGGAAAATGTTTACTTAGAATCGGAAGAAATCTAGCGAAACTTCCTTAAAAATACAATGACGATCAGAAAAGGGACATCATGGAAAGCAATCTCAGGTCATTCAAAATCTGGCGGGCATGGTTTGTTCATTTTTACACAGCGCTGGGGCTTATCTGCAGCTTCTTGTCCTTAATGATGCTTTTCCAGGGGCGGTTGACGATGGTGGTGTACTTCCTGGCGGCAGCAATGTTTATCGATGGTACCGACGGCATGATGGCCCGCGGCTGGGAGGTAAAACGCTGGTTGCCGCAATTCGACGGGCGAAAACTGGATGATATCACTGATTTTCTCAACTATACTTTTATCCCGCTGTTTATTGGCTGGCAATTACAATTACTTTCCGGGAACTGGGCAATTGCCCTCGGAGTTGCGCTGCTGGCCTCCGCGTATGGCTTCAGCAATGAAACTGCGAAAACAGATGACGGTTTTTTTACTGGATTTCCCTCCTATTGGAATATGGTAATGCTCTATCTTTACTGGTTGAACTGGCCGGATTGGCTGGGCGCGTTAGTGGTGGTGGTTCTGGCAATTCTAACATTTTTGCCAACCCGGTATATTTCCATGAACCAAACCCGCCAGCTGAAGAAAACCCACGTCACCCTATTTTTTCTCTGGACAATCCTCTTTGCCCTGATGCTAATGGATTTTCAGGCACCGGCAAAATGGCTGGTCTATCTGTCTCTATTCTATCCGGCTTTTTACATGGGGGCTTCATTCTATCTGCATTCTCAAATTGAGCGAAATAGCGAAGGTTGATTTTTGAGCCGCGGATGCACGCTCCGTGGTGCGAAAACATTTTCTGCAGTTATAACTTTGCACCTCTGCTTTAATTATTCGGTCTTTCTCCCCAAATCAATTCCCTGTATATTCCTGCCATTACAGACCGGTCACTATATCCGAAGTACCGGCTAAAGCGATGACAGGAGATGAATATGAAAAATGAATTAATACATCTGGATGGGATTGCCAAGGAATATCAGGAAGG
>JAUIFT010000515.1 GCA_030430345.1 Calditrichia bacterium
GCCACGCGGTCGGATACCTTGCGCACGATGGTCAGGTCATGGGTAATCAGCAAAATCGCCATGCTAAACTGAATGATAACCAGTCGGCTAATCAAGTGGCTGCTTCCGATGCTTTTAGGACTTTTCAGCAACGTTGCCGCTTGTTGGCGGGCCAATAAAAAAGCAGGGTAGCTGCTAACGGCAATAGTGACCAGCATTAATAATCCCCCCAAAATAGCGAGATTTTCTGCGGTCATCAGATTACTTAGAAGCAGTTCTCTGCCAACATAATCGTTGAATGCCGGCAGCATCAGGTACGATAAGATCATGCCAAACAGAGCTGAGACAAGCGTGATCAAAAAGGTTTCGCTCCAGAATTGCCAGAGGAACTGCCGCCGCCAGGCACCCATTACCTTTCGCATCCCCATCTCCACCATTCTCATTGAGGTATTGCCAATGGACAGGTTGATGAAATTACCACAGGCGAGTCCGAGAATGATTAGTGCGATCGCAGAAAGCATATACATAGTTTTAGGATGACTGCCGCCATAGATGCGGCCGTCGAGATGCACATCCTTCAGGGGCTGCAGGTGAAAGGCATAAGGCATTTCTTCGCCTTCCCAGCGGCCGTCGGCTTTAAGCTGTTCTATTTCAGCGGATAGATGTTGCTGAATAAAAGCGGGGAAGCGTTGATCTATCGTTGCCGGGGAACGGTCTTCTGGTAGAAGGAGATAAAAGGTAGTGGAAAAGTCGCCCAGGTTTGTTAATGCTTTTGCGCCTCTCGAAAGCGGGAGGTTAGCGATATTCATGACGATATTGTACTGAATTGTTGAATTCGCGGGGGAATCTTTCACGATACCCCGGACAATAAATTCCTGTTGATTTTGCCCAAAAGTAAAGAGTACGGTTTTCCCCAGCGGTGATGCTTCGCCAAAGTATTTACGGGCATAACTTTCGGATAAGACAATGTTGTTCTTTTCGTTTAAAACCTGTGC
The DNA here is from genome assembly GCA_030430345.1 of Calditrichia bacterium. Next base: position 975 of record JAUIFT010000515.1, read on the forward strand.
GGGATTACCCTGAAGAAGTTTAAAGGAGAATGTTTCGAAAAATCCTTCATCCGTCATCAGGACAATCTCATTAAAGATTTTATCCGCATAACGGGCAGTGCCAAATTGCGGTTTGACGCGGACGATCTGCTGAATTTCCGGAAAAAAGTCTTTTAATAGTGGCGCAAATGCCGCGGGTTGATTTCTGCTGATGTGTTCAACATCCCCGCCGGTATTGTACTCGGTGCGAAGCACGCGGTAAATATTATCTTTTTTTGCATGAAAATGATCGAAGGAAAGTTCTTCACTGACAAACAGCAATATCAGTATGCTGCAGGCGAGACCAACAGATAAACCGAGGATGCTAATCGCCGAGAATATTTTTTGTCGGGTGATATTACGTAAGGCAATCTTGAAGTAGCTTTGAAACATGTAGACCTCATCAATTAGGTAAACAATTACATCGGTTAGAATCAATGAGACGGAATAAATCAGTAAAAGTTTACATGATGTAGCGATTGGTAGGGCAATAAAAAAGCCCGGCATCAAGGTGGGTGATACCGGGCCAGGGGTAGTGTATGGATCGAAGTTTAGATATCGTAGTAAAGTGCGAACTCATAGGGATGCGGGCGCAAACGCAATGCATCAACTTCGTTCGTGCGCTTGTATGCTATCCAGGTATCAATCACATCTTCAGTGAAAACATCACCTTTCAGCAAGAAGTCGTGATCTTTTTCCAGCGCATCCAGGGCATCGCCAAGAGAACCCGGGGTCGAGGGCACTTCTGCCAGTTCAACCGGAGAGAGATCGTAAATATCTTTATCCAGCGGCTCACCGGGATGAATCTTGTTAACAATGCCATCAATACCGGCCATCAGCATCGCGCTGAAAGCGAGGTAAGGATTACAGGTCGGGTCCGGGCAGCGGAATTCAACACGCTTGGATTTCGGACTGTTGGAGTATACCGGAATACGGCAGGCGGCGCTTCGGTTCCGCTGAGAGTAAGCCAGGTTAACCGGTGCTTCGTAGCCGGGCACCAGACGCTTGAAAGAGTTGGTGGTCGGGTTCGTAAGCGCAATCAATGCCGGCGCATGTTTCAGAATACCGCCAATATAGTAAAGGGCCATCTCGCTCAAACCGGCATAACCGGAACCGGCAAACAGCGGATTACCGTCTTTCCAGAGACTCATGTGGGTGTGCATACCGGAACCATTATCATTGTAAATCGGCTTCGGCATAAAAGTGACGGTTTTACCATGTTTGCGGGCAGTATTTTTCACAATGTATTTATACCAGAGCATCTGATCGGCCATTTGCACCAGCGGGCCAAACTTCAAGTCGATTTCGGATTGGCCACCAGTCGCTACTTCGTGGTGATGACATTCTACATCAAGGCCGCAGGCTTCCATGGTAAGCAGCATTTCGCTGCGAAGTTCCTGCAGGGAATCCGCCGGCGGAACCGGGAAATAGCCTTCTTTGTGGCGCAGTTTGTAACCGAGGTTCGGACCTTCATCTTTACCGGTATTCCAGGCGCCTTCCTGTGAATCGATAAAATAGAAACCGGAATATTCGTTCTGACCAAAACGGATGTCATCAAAAATAAAAAATTCAGCTTCCGGGCCAAAATATGCGATATCGGCAAGGCCGGATGACTGAACATAAGCCTCTGCTTTTAACGCAATGCTGCGCGGGCAACGAGAATAGCGCTGACGGGTAATCGGATCAAAAACATCGCAAATAAGCGTTAAAGTCGTTGGCTTCATAAAAGGATCGATTAATGCACTGCTCGGATCCGGGATGACGAGCATATCGCTTTCGTTAATCGCTTTCCAGCCGCGGATACTGGAACCATCAAAACCCAGTCCATCCTCGAAAAGATCTTCAGTCAATACTTTAATCGGCACAGAAAAGTGTTGCCACAGCCCGGGAAAATCCATAAAACGTAAGTCGAGAATTTTCGCGCCGCTGTCTTTTGCCAGCTTCAGAACATCAGAAACTGTCTTCGCCATAATAAATCTCCTTAATTAAAAATTCATCCTGAGTTAAACAAATGTATTTAATGATTTAAGCCTGTTCTTTAAATTTCAGTAATACCGGGAGAGCTCTCCCGGTATTACTGTGGATGCTGTTTAGGAAGCTACCCTATCCTATGGCTACTTTTTTCTTTTCTAAAAATCATTACTGGGAATCTGCCCTGGAGAACGAGTCACCCAGGGCAGATTGGCTTAACCCAGGATGAGACTGTATATATGGCAAAACGAAATGGCAGATGGGCGTTCCGGTGGTTGTTGATTACCCGGTGTTTTTTCTTGACTATTTTCCATCTGCTAACTTATCCATTCGTTTTTATTTTCCCAAAACACTACGGTGTTCCCATTAACCTAAACAAGTGCTGTGCCAGTTTGTGAAAAAATGAGCGTAAACAAATGGCGAATGTGTCATTTTGCGTTAGTTTTGCCTTCC
>JAUIFT010000516.1 GCA_030430345.1 Calditrichia bacterium
TCCGAGGGGGCACTGGGATCGTCATCGTCACCTTCGCGAGCGCCGGCAAAATAGACCACGTAAAGCCCGGTGGTTTGATCGGAGATCAATACTTTTCCGGAACGGAAGAAAGGATATGCCCCCCAGGCGCCATCAAAGCCGCCACCATTGCCATTTGGATAGGTATCATAATAGCCAGCGTCGAGAATATCGTATTTATCAGTAATATCGTAGATTCGTAAACCGACGGAGTAATGGGAAACGTAAGCATAATTCCCCTTAATGTGAGTATTATGCGCCAAACCGTTTGGCCCGAGCACCTGGTCGGTAATACTGGCATTGGTCGGGTCGGAGACATCCCACATTTTGATGGTTTTGCCGCCGGTTTCCTCGGTCGTCATCAGGAATTGTCCGTCTTCCGTCGGCCAGGCATTGTGCGCATACCCGGCGGAAGGCACGTTGATCTGCGTAATAAATACCGGATCGGACGGATCAGTTAAGTCATAAACGCCGAAGCTGCCCTGATTACCTTCGGAGACGTAAGCGATGCCATCCTGATAGATGATGTCATGACATTCGACGCCAAAAGTGGAGATCTCGACCGGATTAAGCGGATCCGCCAGACTTATTACCCGGACGGAATTACCAAAACTACCTTCGGCGAGCATGATGCCGGTCTCTTCGTCGATGTAAATATTATGTGAGGTATTAAATCCATTAAAAGTAGCGACCAGCGGCGCAGAATTCGGCAGATCGGAAAGGTCGATTATTTGCAATCCACCGCCACTTTCATTGACAGCGTAGGCATAGTGCTGGTAAGTTTTAAGGTCTTTCCAAAGACTGTTATTACTGGGAATAAAGTTGATTTCCGACGGATTGTTGGTGTCAGTGATGTCAATAACACTGGTACCGTTTTGTACGCCGAGCAGCGCATATTCCCGGCCATCCGGTGCGGTATAACCCCAAACCTCATTATATCCGGCGCTGGGATGCGGGTTCACATTTACCAGTAACGGCACATTCGGAGAGCCCTGAGCAAAGAGAAAACCGCTTCCGCCAATCATCAGTAAAAAAAACATTAGTACTTGAATGTTGAATCGCTTAATCATTGATACTCCTTATTAAAAAGATAAACTGAACAGGATTCCCCTTGTTCGCCCCGATAATCTATACAGGCAAGGCTCTTCACTCCCCCCCGATGGAATATTTTTTCTGAATTTGGGAATGCCGGTTTTCAGTTGACAGTTCTCAGTTGACAGTTTTCAGTGAACAGTTTTCAGTGAACAGTTTTCAGTGAACAGTTTTCAGTTCTTTGTTGCTCTTTCTTATTATCGGCAGGAGGTTTTTATAATGAAGGAATGAATTGGTTAGTGGTGGTTGGCAGCGACTTTGTTTCCTGCCAAATGCCGCTGTCTGCTGCCGCTAATTAACGAAGGCCCAGCGATTTCATCTTCTTGTGTAGATTGGTGCGCTCCATGCCAAGCAGGCGGGCTGCTTGCGAGACGTTTCCCCCGGCATGGGCGAGGCATTGCTCGATATACGCTTTCTCGACGGCTTCCCGCACTTCGCTAAGGGTTTTGCTGCCGGGCGTTATATCATTTACCGGGAAGTTCGCCTGGCGTAGATGCCCGGGGAGATCATCGAGGCCAATCCGGTTTTCTTCGGAGAGGATAATCAGCCGCTCCACCAGGTTTTGCAATTCCCGAATATTCCCCGGCCAGTGATAACTTTCGAGAATATTAAACACTGCTTTATCCATTGCTGGGGCACGGCGATTATTTTTCGAGCAATATTTTTCCAGAAAATGTTTGGTCAGCAGAGTAACATCGCCGCCGCGCGCCCGCAAAGGGGGCATCTCAATTGGCAGCACATTGAGGCGGAAATAGAGGTCTTCGCGAAACTCGCCATTGGCGGTCATCTCTTCCAGGTTGCGATTTGTAGCGGCAATAATGCGCACGTCTGCCTTAAGGATTTCTTTTCCGCCAACCCGCTGAAACTCGCCATCTTGCAACACCCGCAGCACCTTGGTTTGCACCCGCAGGCTCATATCGCCAACTTCATCCAGAAACAAGGTGCCGAGATGGGCCTGGGCAAATTTCCCATCCCGCCGTTCGGAGGCGCCGGTAAAAGCGCCTTTTTCGTTGCCAAAGAGCTCGCTTTCGATTAAATCTTCCGGGATAGCGGCGCAGTTCATTTTAATAAACGCTTCCCGGGCGCGCGGGCTATTTTGGTGAATAGCATAGGCAACCAGTTCTTTTCCAACACCGCTCTCTCCGGTAATTAGCACCTTGCTGTCCGTCGGAGCGACTTTTTCAATTTTTTTCATTACCCCCTGAATTTCCGGAGATTCTCCGATAATACGATACTGCTCGGATACCGATTGCTGCAGGCGATTGTACTGACTGGCCAATGAGCGTCGCTCCTGCAAATGCTTCAGCGTCAGCAGGATTTTGTCTTTCTGCAGTGGCTTCTCGAGAAAATCATAGGCGCCGGCCCGAGTTGCTTCCACAGCGTTGCTGAGCGTGGCATGCCCGGAAATCATTACCACTTCGGTATCCGGGGATATTTCCTTGAGCTTTTTCAGCGCTTCGATGCCATCCATTTCCGGCATCATCACATCCATAAAAACGACATCCGGCGCATCTTCCCCGCAGGCCTTCAGGAAAGCGGGCGCATCCGGAAATGATTTTACCCGATAGGATTTCGTGCGCAGAATTAACTCGAACGAACGGCGGATGTTTTTTTCATCATCAACGATATGGACGGAGAGGTTTTTCATAGCAATTGCCTTTTAGTTTTGGAATGCGGAATGGCGAATGGCGAATTCAATTTTTTGCATTTAAAATTCAGATTCGAAATTCGACATTCCGCATTCTTCTTTACGCTGGTAACCAGATAGAGAAAACGCTCCCTTTCCCCGGTATCGAGGCCAGAGAAATGTTTCCTCCATGCTCTTCCACCATTTTGCGGGTAATCGCCAGGCCGAGACCGATCCCGTTATTTTTTGTGGTAAAATAAGGTTCGAAAATTTTCTCCTGAATTTCCGCGGAGACGCCGGTTCCTTTATCTTCGACAGTAATAAGGATACCTTCACTTTCTAATTGCGAAGTAATGGCAATGGGCTGCGCTTTCGGATCTGCCTGGGCAGCGTTTTCGATTAAATTTATCAGGACGCGGCGAATACGGTCTTCATCAAAATTTATTTCCGGCAATGTATCCGCTAATTGCAAATTAATTTCCCGATGGGTATACAATCCCTGAACATCGCGGATTAATGCGTTGATGTCCCCGGGGCTGCGCTGCAATTCCGGCAAACGGCCAAAGTCGGAGAACTCCCGCACCAGGCGGCGCAAATTATCAATCTCTTCCCGAATAATCCCATGGCATTCCTGTAAAAGCTGAGCGTAATCCTGGTCTTCTCCTTCATATTGATCGA
>JAUIFT010000517.1 GCA_030430345.1 Calditrichia bacterium
ATTTTAAATCTCGGATCTTTTTTTTTTCTTTATCTCTGTAGGTCATTTTCCCACTTTCCATTGTGTAGAATATCTGGCAGCCTTGAGGGAAAATCACTCTTAGGACATTTCTTTTATTTTTTTTTGTTAACCATTGTTCACTTGGGTATTGTATCTCACATATTTCAGTTGGAATTCCAGTCTTTGGTAAATTTTTCACCCTTTTGAGATCATTAGCCGTATTCTCTTCGGGATTATTTTTCTGCGCTTTGCAGAACAGACCTTGTATCCGCAACTGATGACAATTATCGGCTACCTCTTGATCGCCGTTGCTATCGGCTTAACTTTTACGCCGCCGTCCCGCCATCGGCAGTTTGCCGTCTGGGCGGCGGAAAAATTCAAGAACACTTTCCGCCCGGCCGGATTTGCCTCGCTAATATTTGGCGGGTTCTTGATCTATGCAGCGCTGGGAAATATATAGATGAATAAAAAGCAAGCACGATTCGAAATTCGCAACGCCCGGCCGGAAGAGTTTCCGGCCCTCGGTCAGCTTATGGTGAGGGTTTATTCCCGGCTGGAGGGATTTCCAACTGCCGAGGAACAACCGCTATATTACGAGATGCTCGCTCATATTGGAGAATTAACCAAAAAGCCGGCCACGGAATTACTGGTGGCTGTTTCGAAAAGCGGCGATTTGGCCGGCGGGGTGGTTTATTTCAGCGATATGCAGTATTATGGTTCCGGGGGCGCGGCTACTCAGGAAAAAAATGCCTCCGGCTTTCGCTTACTGGCAGTGGCGCCATCCTCCCGGGGGCAGGGCGTCGGTAAACTGCTTACCGCAGAATGTATTCGAAAAGCACGGGAAGACGGAAATGCCCAGGTGGTTATCCATACCACGAAAGCGATGGAGATCGCCTGGAAAATGTACGAAAAATTTGGCTTCACCCGTTCCGAAGATCTCGATTTCATGCAGGAAAAGTTACCGGTTTTCGGCTTCCGTCTGCACCTCTAAACAAAGTTGCGCCTATTCTGATGGCAGGAAATATAACCTTTTAACATATAACACAATATCTAGGACGTTCAATAATGACTGAATTCCGTGCATATTTAATAATCCTGATTCTCTTTTCCATTTCTGCCGCAGACCTGCTAATCGCCGGTGAAACCGGCAAAGAAATACCCGATCTGCGCACTCGGAAAACCGGCTTCGACTGGCCAACTTTTCTTGGCCCGGAGGGGGACAGCAAATCCGCGGAAACCGGGGTGATCCAGCCCTGGCCGGAAGCCGGCCCACCGATTGCCTGGCAAAAGAAAGTCGGGGAGGGAGATGGCGCCGCTGCCATCGCGAAGGGACGGCTGTTTCTTCTCGATCGTGTCGGAGATCAAATGCGCCTCAGCTGTATGAACAGTGAAACCGGGGAAGATATCTGGAGATTTGAATATACCGCCGCGTATGAGGATCTCTATAAATTTAGCAATGGCCCCCGAACTACACCCGTTATCGAAAATGAACGCGTCTATATCTTTGGTGTCGAGGGAATGATTCATTGCCTGAACGTGCTCGACGGTGAACTTATCTGGAAAGTGAATACGACCAAAACTTTTAACGTCATCAAGAATTTCTTCGGCGTGGGATCCACCCCGGTAATTGAAGGGGATTTGCTCATCACGGCGGTTGGCGGTTCCCCACCCAGCGAGCATACCAACGTCCTGGCAGCAGATGGAAAGTTGAGTGGGAATGGAAGCGGCATCGTTGCGTTTAATAAGTATACCGGCGAATTGGTCTATCAATCCTCGGATATGCTTGCGGCTTATGCCAGCCCAAAAATTGCTACGATTAACGGGAAAAGGCAGGGATTCTACTTTGCCCGCAGCGGGCTGATGAGTTTTGAACCGATCAGCGGCGAGGTTTATTTTCATTTCCCCTGGCGCGCGAAAAAACTGGAATCGGTCAATGCTGCCAACCCGGTATTTATCGACGATTACGTCTTTATCAGCGAAACGTATGGTCCGGGCAGCGCTTTGTTGAAGCTGGAAGGCAAGGATTACTCCGTTGTTTGGCAGGATCAAAAAAAGCAGCGGGAACGGAAGATGGAATTGCACTGGAATACCGCGATTCATCATGAAGGCTACCTCTATGCCTGCCACGGACGTAATGTTGGTGTCGCCGCTTATCGTTGTATCGAGGTGCTTAGCGGGAAGAAAATGTGGGATTATAAAGTAAAAGAGCTCTCTTCGCTGCTGTATGTCGATGGCCATTTTATCGGTCTTGGCGAACGCGGCACGCTGACGCTCTTTAAGGCAACCCCGGAAAAGGCGGATATTCTTGCAACCGTAACCCTGCTGGATGCGGCCGGCAAAAACCTCCTGGAATATCCCGCCTGGGCTGCACCGGTTATTTCCAATGGCTATCTCTACGTTCGTGGGAAAGACCGGCTGGTTTGCCTGGATCTCCTGAAAGAGATGTAGATTCTTTTTCCCAATTTTACAATTTATTAAGCCAGCTTTCACTGTTAGGTATAAACCGAATTCTAAACCGCGGATGATTTTCAAATAAACGTCTTGGGATTCAATTGATTAACGGATTAGGAGCCATATAATTTGAGCAACGTATCAAACAAAGAATACAGCGTCGATAAACTGAAGGAAACAGATGCTGCAGCGATCATTGATCTCTTTTGCAACGCTTTTTACGACTATCCGGTAATGCGCATGGTGTTGGGGGATATTGGTGCTGAGTATGATCGCCAATTGAAAAATTTGATTGAATTATTTGTGATGAGACGGGTCTGGAACAAAGATCCGTTACTGGGGATTTATCAGGATGATAAGCTGGCCGCTGCGGCGACGCTCACCGATCCGTTGGAAAAAACCAATTTGCCCGCTACCGATGCAGAACAGGCAGCTTATTGGGAAAAACTGGGGAGTGCCGCGGAAGCCCGCTACAAAAAGCTGGGGAGGATCTGGCGGGGATTTGTAATTGAGGAGCCTCACTATCATGTTAATATGATTGGCGTTCACAGCGGCTTTCAAGGGCAGGGACTGGCCGGGCGTTTGCTGCAGGTGGTTCACGAAATGTCCGCGAAAGATGACCATTCCGCCGGGGTCAGTTTATCCACCGAAAATTCGTCAAATGTCTCCTTTTATCAATATCTGGGCTATGAAATTATTGATCATGAAGTGTATTCGCCGGCATTGGAAACCTGGGGGTTTTACCGCCGGGATGATGCCTGATCAAAATTATAAAATGATGCGCGATTCCCTCTCCGCCTCGTTTCCATACTCCCGTTTGGGAATGCAATTTTTCAATCAAAAAGGACGCAACAATGATAGAACATACTTCTCAACGGGATTACATTATGGCAGATAATTTACAGGAACTTTTCCAGTGCTAGCCGAATCCCTTGTCCCTTTCTCTCAGAAAATAATTGTTGG
>JAUIFT010000518.1 GCA_030430345.1 Calditrichia bacterium
CTGGCTGAATTTCAAAATTCTGAAGACCTCCACGCCGGACATCGAGGAAGGCACGTTGATCGATTACCGCCTGAAGCTTTATGGTGTTCCAATGAGCTGGAAAACGGAAATTTCTTCCTGGCAGCCGCCACATCAGTTTATCGACTCGCAACTGAAAGGCCCGTACAGCAAATGGGTGCATACCCATCGCTTCGAAGCGAAAGACGGCGGCACGCTAATGTCCGACCGGGTGGAATACCGGGTGCCGGGATGGATCTTCGGATCTATCGCACATAAATTTTTTGTCCGCAACAACGTAGAGCAAATCTTCGCCTACCGGCTGACGCAAATCGAAAAGTTCTTTCCGTCAGAAGTTCCCGGCATTAGCGCAGACAAAAATGAAGAAGCTGTGTTAACGAACAGTTAAAATTTAATCCACATTGACAGGCGTTTTGGGTAATAGAAAATGAGCACATCAAAACAACAAGTTTCCATTTTCTGGTTTCGGCGAGATTTAAGGCTGGAGGATAATACCGGTTTATTCCACACGCTGAGCGGGGAATATCCGGTGCTTCCCCTGTTCATCTTCGACAGCGAGATTCTTGAAGCGCTGACGGATAAATCCGATCGCCGGGTAACTTTCATTTATAAAGCCCTTAGCGAAATCCGGAATGACCTGCAATCTGCCGGTAGCGATCTTTTGATCAAACATGGCAGTCCGCTGGCAATTTGGGAACAACTTTTAGAGCAATTTGACGTCCGGGCGGTTTATACCAATCACGATTACGAGCCCTACGCGATTAAAAGGGATGCGGCGATTGAAAAGATGCTCACCGGCAAACAGGTTTCTTTTCACACCTTTAAAGATCAGGTCATTTTCGAAAAAGATGATATTATGACCGATGCCGGCAAACCGTACACGGTTTACACTCCCTACCGGAAACGCTGGCAAAGCCGTTTAAAGCAGTCTGACCTGAATGCCCATCCCTCGGAAACGATGCTGCAAAATTGCTTGAAATTTCAGGCGGATTTCCCAAAGCTGGAAACCATCGGATTTCAATTGAGCGATTTCCCTTTTCCCGCGAAAATGGTTGATCAGGAAATCATTGCCAACTATCACGAGCGTCGCGATTACCCTGGCGTCAAAGGCACGACGCTGCTAAGCGTTCATCTTCGCTTCGGGACGATCAGCACCCGTAAGCTGGTTAAAATCGCTTTGAGTCTGAACGAAACCTGGTTGAGCGAACTGATCTGGCGGGAATTTTTCATGTCGATACTCTGGCATTTTCCCCACGTTGTTAATGCGCCTTTCCGGGCAAAATATCGGCGGGTGCCCTGGCGGCATGATGACGATGAATTTCAACGCTGGTGCCGGGGAGAAACCGGCTATCCCATGGTAGATGCCGGCATGCGCGAGCTAAACGCCAGCGGTTTTATGCACAATCGGGTAAGAATGATTACAGCAAGTTTCCTTACAAAACATTTATTAATTGACTGGCAATGGGGAGAAGCCTATTTTGCTGAAAAGCTTCTGGACTTCGAACTGGCCTCGAATAATGGTAACTGGCAATGGGCAGCCGGTTGTGGTTGCGATGCCGCTCCCTACTTTCGCATATTCAATCCGGCATCGCAGCAGAAAAAATTTGATCCGCAGTTTCACTACATTAAAAAATGGGTGACGGAATTCGATACCGCACAGTATCCGGCGCCCATGATCGAGCACAGCTACGCCCGGCAGCGGGCACTGGCCGCTTTTAAAGGCGCATTAGCGGAAGTAAAAGAAGGGGCGTAATGTTTAATTTGCGACTATTGGCAAAATATTGGCGCGACCATTCTCTTAAACACCTGATACCGGGCATTCTTTTTTGCCTGGTAGTAGTGAGTTGTGTACCGGAGCCAACCCGCGATAATCCCTTCGATCTTGCATTTTCCCCGGGGAACAGCAACGCCATTCAAGGGCGCATTTTTTCTTTCTATGAACCGCGCAGCCCCCTCGCTAATATTAAAGTGACCATTTTGCCCAGCGGCCGTTTCACTTTTACCGACAGTGAAGGCAATTACCAGTTTTCAACGATCACGCCCGGAGATTATACCCTGTTGGCGGAACAAGAAAATTATCATCCGGATAGCTTGCAAATAAATGTTGCCCGGGAAAGTGATCTCGTCGTAGAGAATTTTTTCCTGAACGGCCTGCCCAGAATTGAGCGCAGTGTCTTTTTCAGCACGCACGTGGACGAAATTTTTCCCGGCGAATTCTTCCAGGCGACCCTCAGTGTAATCGTTGCTGATCCTGACGGGGTTGGCGATATCGATAATCTCCAATTCGATATTCCGGAAATCAATTTTACCCGCGCCTTTGCCGCTACCGCCCGCCCGGATTCATTTACACTGACCATGCTGGATATCGAATTTCCGGGAACAAACCTCTCCCCCCTGGTAGAAACCGGTGGCATCATTACTTTAGCGGACAAGCCCGGCGCCGAACGTCAGGAAGGCCGCTTTTTTCTAAAACGGATCATTCAGGAAACGCCGGCGATCGTTTCCCCGGCAGCGTTCGATACCACCAATGCTTTTCCAACACTCAACTGGCAGCGCCTGCATCTGCAATATGCTTTTCAGTACGAGATAGCGCTTTTTCGTATTTTCGGCTGCAAACCATTTCCAACATTTTCCGCAAAGGGCATTTCAGAAAGTGCCGCATCGCTGACGATTAGCGATTCATTGGCCGATGGGCAGTATCTATGGACAATCGGCATTCGGGATCAGCTGAACAATTTTAGCCGTTCGGAAGAAGCCCGATTCGTCGTCATCAATAACAATTAAACGTTTCAGGAGACCCCATGAGTATTCCGGAACAATATTTACAGGCCCTGCTCGAAATTAGCGGTGAAATCAATACCATTCAGGATCCCGATGAATTGCTGAATCGCATTCTTGATATCGCTCTGCAGCAGCTGGAGGCAGAGCGTGGATTTATCCTCCTGAAAACAGATGAAGGGCTACAGCCGCGGGCTGCCAAAAACATCGATCCGGAGAAAATCAGCGATATTTCGGAAATTTCCTCGACGGCGATCCAAGCAGTGATCGATAAGAAACAGGCCCTGTTAACCTTCGATACCGCTGAAGACGATCAGCTGGATGGCGCTCCCAGTATTGTCCTTAATAAAATTTCTTCTATCGCCTGCGTGCCGCTGTTGCTAAAAGGACGACTGATCGGGGTTATCTATATCGATAGTCAATCCCACACAGCCAAGCTGAATCATCAAAGCTTGAAGTTTATGAACGCCTTTGCCAATCAGGCCGCTATCGCACTGGAAAACTCACGTTTACTTGAAAGCCTCCGCCAGGAAAATGGTATCAGGAAACTCAGCGTGAATTTCACCGATCAGCCACTCCCAAAACGAAACCGGTTTGGTGTGGGGATTGTCGACCCG
>JAUIFT010000519.1 GCA_030430345.1 Calditrichia bacterium
TCTCCTTCTTCTGCCAGAACCGTCGCGCCGGATTTCTTGTCAACCAACCTCACACTGTCTCTCGCATATGCCTGGTCGGTCTGATAATAGTATTTCAGGTATTTCGTAGTAATCTCCTGTCCGGGTCTTTCCACGTAAACATTGCCTTCGGAAATAGCCAGTTTGGAATGATCATAATAGGTCACCCGATCCGCCTTCAGCAACTCCTGACCCCGGTAAATCTTAACGTTTCCGGTCAGAATAATCTGATTTTGGCTGCGGTAATGATCCGCCCGGTCACAAAAGATGCTCACTGTATCCTGCACAAAGTGGACATCCCCTTCCAGGATAAACAGCTGCTCCCCGTTTACTTCCTGCCCGCGGGAAATATCCGCATGAATGAGCTGGGCACGGGACTGGGCAAAAAGGACAGCCGGCAGCATAAACATTAAGAACAGGGCTATTTTATGTTTTTTCTGAAAACCAGAAAGCATTGTTTTTAAAGAATATAAACACATAAGCGGGATATCTATTTGTCAACCGGCACGACATTTCCGGAATAGCCGCGGGGGTTTTCGATTTCATAATTGGTCATATCGGGATTTGAGACGAACGAATCGCCGAAGAGTGTGTCTGTCGCGGTGGTAAATTTAACCGGCACATGACTGATAATTTTTTGCTCGCGATTATCCCAAATCAAGGTTTCCGTCTCCAGACGCTTGCCATCATTGGTAATCACGACAACATTGCCTATGGCCGTAAGGTTATCCGTCGTCTCATCGACTTCCCCCTCGTTGGCAGTCAGCACTGCATCGTGTTCGCCCCGGCGATTAAAGAAGTCCACATGGATACTATCTTTAAGGAATGATTTGGCCTTTCCCTTGTAACGGGCGATATAATTTGACCACACTTCCGCGACCTTATGGCCATTACGGGTCAGGATAATCGTGGTTTCCCAGCTTTCCTGATCGGGAAGCGCTACTTTCGGGGTGTCCTGCACCTGTTCCTCAGTACCAGTGGATTCATCGGCTGCAAAATCGCAGCTGCTTCCCAGAAACAACACGATCAGGCATAACACGAATATTTGAATTTTCATATTTTCAACCAAATTAAACGATACCAGCACGCATTATATCATGCAAATGGATGACGCCAACTAACTTCTCATCCTCATCAATTACAGGAACGGCAATTATCCGATGCTGTTCCATCTTTTTAAAGGTTGTATAGGCCAGCGTATTTTCCTGAACGAGTTTTGGGTGACTGGTCATTACTTCCACAGCGGGAATATCAAAGAACTGCTCGGTCTTTTTAACCAAACGGGTTAAATCGCCGGTGGTGATCACACCGAGTATCTTCTTTTCGTCATCTACAATAACACAGATACCCCGCTTGGCAGTCATCTCAAGAACGACATCTTTCATCGTCGCATTCGCTCGAACAACTGGTAATTGCGGCCCTTTTTCCATTAAATCCCCGACTTTTAATAACAAGCGACGCCCTAAAGCACCAGCCGGATGCAGGAAGGCAAAATCTTCCCGGGAGAACTGCCGTTTCTCCAATAGTGTAATCGCCAGGGCATCTCCCAGTGAGAGCATTGCCGTAGTGCTGGTTGTTGGGGCAAGATCATGCGGGCAAGCTTCTTCCTTAACACCGATTTTTAAAACGACATTACTATGGCGCGCGAGACTGGAGTCGCCATTCGCAGTAATCGAAATAACCGGGACGCCAATCCGCTTAAACACTGGCAGCAAGCTAAAAAGTTCATCAGAGTTGCCGCTTTTCGAGAGACAGATGACGACATCGTCTTTATGAACCATCCCCAGGTCCCCGTGCAATCCTTCGGCAGCATGTAAAAAATGGGAGGCGGTGCCGGTCGAGGCGAGTGTCGCCGCAATTTTGCGCCCGATCGCGCCGGATTTTCCCAATCCGGTGACAATCACCCGTCCCTGGCAGCGATAAATAATATCGACCGCCGCCAGAAAGTTATCATCCAGCACCTCTAGCAACTGGGACACCGCAGCCGCTTCCAGGCGGATCACCTTTCGGGCAATATCGAGCAATTGTTTTTTTGAAAATTCTCCCATGGTTGTTCAAATCCTGATAGGTCAGAGGGCGGTTTCGATTTCCGCGAGCGTTTCGTCCAGCCGGCCTTGTGCATATAAAATAAATTCAATCACTTCCCGAATAGCACCATGACCGCCCCGGCGGCGGGTGCAAAAGCGTGCCGCTGCTTTTACTTCGCGGGCAGCATTTGTTACTGCGACCGGGAGCCCTACTTGTTTCAAAACAGGGATATCGGCAATATCGTCACCGGCAAAGGCAATTTCTTTATCGGATAATTGCAGCGACGATTTCAGACTGCGATAGGCATTTAGCTTATCATAACGGCCGAGGTAAAGTGTTTCGATTTTCAGCTCTTTTGCCCGGTGCCGGATGGCATCGCTTTCCCGGGCAGAGATAATTCCGGTTCGAAAGCCGGCAAAGCGCGCCAGTTTAATAGCGAATCCGTCGTGAGCATCATAATATTTAGTTTCAACCTTATTGATATCATAGACGATTTGCCCATTGGCAAAAACGCCGTCGACATCAAAAAGAATTGTGGTAATCTCGCGAGCGCGTTGAAACAGTTCCTGGCTAAGATGAGCTTCGCAAATCATTTAGCGGGCGATCCTTTCCTGAACAAATTGATAGAGCTCCAGTAGCCGTCGGATAGTCTCCGGAAAGAGCTCCAATGCCAGTTGTGATTTCGCATCGCTAAATGCATTGGGCGGATCCGGATGGACTTCCATAAACAAGGCACTGACCGCGCCGGTGGCAAGGGCCGCCTGAGCTAATGGTAAAATGTATTCCGGCTGACCTCCGCTGGCGCCCCCTTCACCGCCGGGAATTTGCACGCTGTGGGTTGCATCATATACGACCGGGCAGCCACTGCTCGCCATTATTTGCAATCCACGCATATCGACCACCAGGTTACGATATCCAAATGAGGTGCCCCGCTCGGTCAGGAGCACATTCTGGTTTCCGGCAGCAATTGCTTTTTCGGCAGCATTCGCCATATCTTCCGGGGCAAGGAACTGGCCTTTTTTAATATTAACAGCCCGGCCGGTTTTTGCAGCAGCAACAATCAGATCGGTTTGCCGGCAAAGGAATGCGGGAATTTGCAACACATCTGCCACCTCGGCAGCTGCGCGCGCTTCTCCTTCTTTGTGGATATCCGTCACCACCGGTATTTGGAACGTTTCTCTGACTTTGCCAAGTACTCTCAGCGCTTCCTCGACACCAATACTGGTAAATCCTTTTAGTGATGTGCGGTTGGCCTTTTTATAGGATGCTTTAAAAATAATCTGCACCGGCAAACCTGCAACTGCCTGCAAAATGGACTCGGCAGTTTCCATAATCATTTTCTCATTCTCAACAACACAAGGGCCG
>JAUIFT010000520.1 GCA_030430345.1 Calditrichia bacterium
TTCCCCGGAACTGGTGACAACTCAGGAAGAATACCTGCTGGCATTAAAAACCCGTGATCTGGTCAGCAAAAGTGGATTCGAATCAATTCGTGATGGCGGAGAATCGTTATTGGAATCAACCCGTAAGCGACTGCTATACTGGGATGTGCCTGCCTCGGAAATTGAACGGCTGGAGAAAACCGGACAGGTAAAAAAGACGGTTTTGTTGCGGGCGCCGGCCAGTGGTATGGTGGTAGAAAAAAATATCGTCGATGGTGCTCGAATTAATACAGGGATGAAACTGTTCCAGATTGCCGACCTCTCAAACATATGGGTGCACGCCAGTATATATGATTATGAAATTCCCTGGGTGCGGGAAGGGCAGCCTGCCGAGATGGATTTATCCTATCAGCCCGGGGCAACATATGCAGGTAAAGTGTCTTACATTTATCCGTTTCTGCGCGAAAAAGCCCGGGATCTGCACATACGTTTGGAATTCCCCAATCCGAATTTAGACCTTAAACCCGGCATGTATGTGAATGTTCAATTGCATGGTAAAGCGATTGAACAAGCATTGGTTTTGCCGTCGGAGGCCGTGGTCCGCTCCGGTAAGCGCAATATGGTTTTTGTGGTGCGTGAGGCTGGTAAATTTGAACCACGCGAAATCCATATCGGTGAAGAAGGGGGGCCGGGAAACCGCTATGTCAGAGTGCTCTCCGGCTTGTTAGAGGGCGAAAAAGTAGTAACCTCAGCGCAATTTATGCTGGATAGTGAGAGTCGTTTACAGGAAGCAATTCAGAAAATGCTGCGGGAACGGCAAAGTCGCAGCCAGCCGGCAAGCGAAGAACATCAACATGATACGGAAGAAGTTAAACCGCCCCGGGAACATCAGCATGATATGCAGAATGAGATGACACACGACCATTAGGCTTTGATTGTTCCAATAGAATAACAGCAGCGTATTAACCGGCAATGGATAAATCCGGAGATTAAAAAATGCTTGAGAAAATTATTGAATCCTCTGTTAACAACCGCTTTCTGGTGATTCTTTTTACCGTTATAATCGGGTTAGCAGGCTTATACACCATGCTGGATACCCCAATAGATGCCATCCCAGATCTTAGTGATGTCCAGGTAATTATTTTCACCGAATATCCCGGCCAGGCTCCCCAGGTAGTAGAAGACCAGGTAACTTACCCGCTGACTACTGCAATGCTGGCGGTTCCATTTGCCAAGGTAGTGCGGGGATATTCATTTTTTGGATTTTCCTTCGTGTATATCATTTTTGAGGATGGCACGGATATGTACTGGGCGCGCAGCCGGGTGTTGGAGTACCTGAATTATGTTGCGGGCCGGCTCCCCTCCGGTGTGACCCCGACCCTCGGTCCTGATGCCACCGGCGTAGGCTGGGTATATGAATACACCCTGGATGGGGGAGATAAATACGACCTGCAACAGTTACGCTCTATTCAGGATTGGTATCTTCGCTACGAATTGATGAGTGTAACAGGCGTATCGGAAGTCGCCAGCATTGGGGGATATGTTAAGCAGTACCAGGTAGAAGTGGACCCGAATAAATTGTTGGCATATAATATTCCCCTCTCAAAAGTACGAATGGCCCTGAAACGCAGCAACAATGACGTGGGGGGGAAATTGGTCGAAATGGGGGAAACAGAATTTATGGTGCGCGGCCTGGGATATATTAAGTCTATTGCAGACGTGGAAAATGTACCGGTCGGGGTAGATGAAAACGGTACGCCCGTTCTCATTAAAAATATCGCGCATGTGCATTTGGGACCGGAATTGCGGCGTGGTTTAGTCGATTTAAATGGTGAAGGCGAGACGGTCGGCGGCATTATCGTAATGCGTTTCGGTGAAAATGCGTTGAAGACGATTGATGCCGTAAAGGCAAAAATTGAAGAATTGAAGAAAGGATTGCCGGAGGGTGTTACTATTAGTACGGCCTATGATCGTTCCGGCCTGATCGAAAGGGCTATCGATAACCTGAAGGAAAAACTGCTGGAAGAAAGCATTGTAGTGGCACTGGTTACCATTATTTTCCTGCTGCACTTTCGCAGTGCCCTGGTGGCTATCTTTACCCTGCCAATGGGTATTTTAATGTCATTTTTAGTGATGTATTACCAGGGTCTGAATGCCAACATTATGTCCTTGGGAGGAATCGCTATCGCTATTGGGGCTATGATCGATGCCGCCATTGTGATGATTGAAAACGCGCATAAACACATTGAACGTGATGGTGGTAAGAAAGACCATTGGCAGATTATCATCGATTCATCTAAAGAGGTTGGCCCGGCGCTTTTCTATTCACTGTTGATTATTACCCTGTCCTTTTTACCGGTGTTTACCCTGGAAGCGCAGGAAGGCCGCTTATTTAAACCGTTAGCATTTACAAAGACCTATGCCATGGCTGCTTCCGCCCTGCTCTCCCTTACCATTGTTCCGATCTTGATGGGGTATTTTATCCGTGGCAAAATTATGCCGGAAAAAAAGAATCCGGTCAACCGGTTTCTGATCCGTATTTATCGCCCGGTTATAAATTTAGTATTACGGTTTAAATGGAGTACTATCATTGCCGCCATATTTGTCTTGTTAATATCGATTGTCCCGGTAGAAAAAATAGGGTCGGAATTTATGCCTCCGTTAAATGAGGGTGATTTGCTTTACATGCCCACTACCGATCCAGGCATTAGTATTACCAAAGCGAAAGAGTTGTTGCAACAGACGGACAAAATCATTAAGAGCTTTCCGGAAGTGCATCATGTATTCGGGAAAATTGGCCGAGCGGAAACAGCAACAGACCCCGCACCGCTCTCTATGATTGAAACGACAATTATGTTGAAGCCGGAAAATGAGTGGCGGGAAGGGATGACAATTGATAAGCTGGTGCGGGAGTTGGATGCCGCTATACAATTCCCCGGTTTAACTAACGCCTGGACAATGCCCATTAAAACCAGGATAGATATGCTTTCCACCGGTATCAAAACACCGGTTGGTATCAAATTGATGGGAGCGGATTTAGCGGTTCTTTCTGATTTGGGACAAAGGATTGCTGCGGTAGTCCAAACAGTGCCCGGTACCCAGAGTGTATTCTCTGACAAAACCGTGGGCGGCAATTTTCTTGACTATAAAATCAAACGGGAAGAGGCTGCACGATACGGATTAACTGTCGGGGATGTGCAGGATGTGATTATGTCTGCAATTGGCGGTATGAATGTAACCCAAACTGTTGAGGGGCTGGAACGTTATCCGATCAATGTACGGTATAGCCGGGAATTGCGTGATAATCCGAGTGCCTTGCAGCGCGTATTGATTCCCACACCATCCAGGGCACAAATCCCCCTCAGCTATGTGGCGGATATTGAGTTTGTTAAAGGCCCGCCGGTAGTGAAAAGTGAAAACGCCCGCAAGA
>JAUIFT010000521.1 GCA_030430345.1 Calditrichia bacterium
TATTCCTGAATGACATTCGGGCGAATGGAAGATATGCCATAAGCGCGAATTTTCCCCTGCGCCCGTAATAATTCAAAGGCGTCGATCGTTTCATCAATGGGATCAGCAATTGTCCCCCCATGTAATTGATAAAGATCGATGTAGTCCGTTTGTAAACGCCGCAAACTTGCTTCTACCGCTGTTAGAATATATTCCTTAGAGGGATTCCAGTTCCAGCCTGAGCCATCCGCTCGCCATTGATTACCAACCTTTGTTGCGATGATTACCTGTTGCCGGATTTCCTGAAACGCTTTCCCGACAGTTCGTTCATTGTTGCCTTGTTGGTACAGATCGGCGGTGTCAAAAAAATTGATGCCGCCATCGACAGCGCGATGGAGTAGTTTTGCATTTTCCTGATCATCATTTCCTAATGACATACAGCCAAAACTGATATCACTGACTGTCAGATCGCTTTTACCAAGTTGACGATATTTCATGTAGCCCTTTTCTATAATGAATCGATGATTGCTATAAGGTTTTGTCACCGCCACTGAAAATATCTCTTTGAAAAATATTACGCAAGCAAATTAATCTCCGCTTGCGAGTTGACTGTTTACTGAAAAATTCGCTTCCAGAACATTTCTGTTTGAAAAAATCGGAAATTTTCCTAAAATTCACGCCAAATTTTATTACAGGAGAAAAGCGATGGGGATTCGTTACACTGAAGAATATCCGGAAGTAAAAGGTGCCTTAAGCTTCGACATGGAAAAAACCCTTTTCTATGAACAAACCCCTTTCCAAAAAATCGAAATTATCGAAACCCCGGGCTTTGGCCGGGTGCTGATAATCGACGGATTTATTATGCTAACGGAAAGGGATGAATTTGTCTATCATGAAATGATTGCTCATGTGCCGTTGTATGTTCATCCCAATCCGCAACGAGTATTGGTTATCGGTGGGGGAGATGGGGGGACCGTGCGAGAATGCTTGCGCCATAAATCCGTTACACATGTTGATCTGGTCGATATCGATGAAGCTGTTTCCCGGGCCTGCCTGGAGTTTATGCCGGCTGTTGCGGATAAGTTACTGTCGGAAAAAGTCACTTGCCGCTTTGAAGATGGCGTTGCTTACGTCAAAAACTGCCGAGAGAAATACGACATTATTATTATCGACTCCACGGATCCGGTCAGCGTCGGCGAAGGACTGTTTTCTCCGGAATTCTATCAGGACTGCTACAACTTGCTTACGGACGATGGTATCCTTGTCAATCAGAGCGAATCGCCATCCTGGTTACCGGCGCTCGTTCGGGGCATTTACCTGAAGTTAGATAAAATTTTTCCCAAGATGTTTTTTTACAATGCTCATATTCCAACCTATCCTTCCGGACACTGGGCGTTTGGTTTTGCCAGTAAGAAATACCATCCGCTGGAGGATTTTCAAGCGGAAAAATACCGGACAGATAATCTGGACTTCCGGTACTATAATGCTGGTATCCATCAAGCCGCTTTCGCCCTGCCGTCCTTTTTTCAGGAGATCCTCCGTGAAACTGAATAACCTGCTGCCACGCACGCCTTATGAGGGCTGCCTCTCCAACGCTGCTGCTGCCGAGATTATTCTCTTTGGTGCCGGGTTTGATGGCACCTCCAGTTATCGTTCCGGGTCACGCTTTGCACCTGCGGCGATTCGGGCGGAGACACTCTACTCTCAGGAAAATTACAGTCCCTATTTCCGCAAAGATCTCAGTGAAAAAGCAATTCATGATGCTGGTGATCTGGATTTACCATTTGGCAACAAAGAGAACGCCCTCACCATGATCGAGGATGCTGCCAGACAAATTGTGCAGGCCGGGAAAAAGCCCTGTATGATTGGCGGCGAGCATTTGGTGACTTTGGCTGCAGTGAAGGCGCTATTACCTGTCTACCCGGAACTGTGCATTGTTCAGATTGACGCCCATCTGGATTTAATGGATGTACTCTTTGGAGAATCACTTTCCCATGGAACGGTGATGCGGCGCTGTTACGATTTAATTGGTGAGAAAGGGCGTATTTTTCAGGGAGCGATTCGCAGCGGCAGTCCGGAAGAATATGCCTTTGCAGAAAAACATACGCGCTTATTTCAATTCGATTGTAAAGAATTGATTGCAGCATTACCGGAGTTGAAAGGGCGGCCGGTATATTTGACAATTGATTTGGATGGTTTCGATCCTTCTTTGATTCCCGGCACCGGTACTCCGGAGGCCGGTGGCATCTTCTTTGCCGAATATATCGAATTTCTGCAGGGGGCAAGTGCGTTGGATATTGTCGGCTGCGACCTGGTGGAGCTGGCGCCCCGCATTGATCCAAGCAATAATTCAACGATCATTGCAGCAAAGATATTGAGAGAATTGTTAATAATCCTTTGAAATGTAGAAAATAGAATTGGAAAAATATACACTACTTCATCACCGAAGATGTTTCCAGATCCATAATGCCGATCTGCTTAATGATCGGACTGTCCGTGGGCAGAAAGCGATTATAGTAACTTTTGCTGATATCCCACAATTTGCGGGCTTCCTCTTCGAATCCTTGTTCATGCATTAAATTCCCCCGGAAGCGGTAAATGTTGCCCATTGCTTCATCATAGTGCTCAAACTTACCGATCATCTCTTCCAGCAGGTTCTCTGCAAAACGGTAAGCGCCATGCTTAATGCTATGTTTTTCAAGGCATTTAAATCCAGCAATATCAAAAGGGTTGTTGAGCAGCATCTGGCGAATCATTCTTTCGCTGCGCACCAGCATACCCTTGCTTTCATAATGCCGGATCACATCCAAATAGGCATCCTGAATGTCGGGGAATTGCTGTATACACTCGAAAATATAATCCATGAATTGATCTTCTACGCCAAGCTGGTATAATGACAGCGCTGCAATGCGGGTAATATTGTAGCGTTCTACCGGAGAAATTAATGTGTCTCCCTGGATAGATAATAATGCATTTTTATACGCTTCGTTGAATTTCTTCTCTTTGAGGTATATCTGCGCCAGGCGTGTATATGTTGGGGAATCGTCGAGATTGTGGGTAATGTTTCGGCGATAATATTGCTTGGCTAAATCCTGCCGTCCGGCATTGGTGAAATAATCGCCCAGCCAACGATTTACACAGGCATCGATAAAACCCAGTTCTACTGATTTACGATAATTTTCAAAAACTTGTTCATATACAAGTTGGCCAAGGGAATCTGCCGGAATAAGTGCTCGGCCGTTTTGATTCAAAGTCAGCCGGTAATAATCGCCCAGTAGCTTATAGGTCCAGGCATAATGCGGATAGTTGGCAATTACTTTGTTTAGCAGCTGGTCCGGTTGGCGAAAAGCGATCACTGCTTTGTTCTGTAATTTTTCCGGAAGCACTAATTCTTCTTCAGTCAGATGATCTTTGAGGTAAAAAATT
>JAUIFT010000522.1 GCA_030430345.1 Calditrichia bacterium
TCACCTTAACGCGGGACGCCAGTGCGGTAATCCAGAGCTGGATCGGGATAAAATAGAAAAAGAGAAAAATTACGAAGATTGAAGCACCAATCAGAAACAGACTGATAAATCCTTCCATTATGCCTCCTTTTTGGCAGTAGTAAAAAACTCAGGGGTTTAGGGATTTAGGAGATTAGGGGTATAGGGGGTTAGGGACATGCTGATATTTAATTCCCTAATTACCTAAGCCCCTAACGGCCTAAACACCTAATGGCCTATCTCTCCCCCGCTTCCAATTCGCGGACGATCAGGCGGTAGCCTTCCACCCGAATAATTTTGATCGGTTGATTCTTTTCGACAAACTCGCCTTCAGTAACAACATCGAGACGTTTATTTCCGAACTCGCCAATACCAGCCGGCCGTAATGGCGACTGAGCCGTTCCGATTTTTCCGAGATATTCGCTATAGTCATCGCTGGCAACATACCCGGCTTCTTTCTTAAATTCCGGTTCCAGGGTAATCCAACGCCAGAGGCCGGTCTTTGGTAGAAACTTTCCCATAATTCCGGCGACAACAATGGTCGATAACAGCACAAGTCCCACTTGCATCGCTGCCCCCGTCATGTCCGGCATCGACACAGATTCAAATGATCCGATTAAACTCATGTATAAACTACCAACAATACAGATGATCCCGGCAATGCCGGCGACCCCGAAGCCGGGTATCACAAACACCTCCAGGATCAGCAAAGCGACCCCGACAAAGAAAAGAATGATCTCCAGAGAGCTGGCCAGGTTAATAATGTAATGACTGCCGAAAAACAGCGTCATGCACACCAGCCCCAGCGTGCCGGGAATGCCCCATCCCGGTGACTTGATCTCGAAGAGTAACCCGATCAACCCCAGGGTCATTAACGCCGAGCTAACCAGTGGATTGGTCAGGAAGCGCACAATATCTTCTGCCCAGGTCACTTCCGTAATCACCAGTTGCTCGTCCGCCAGGCCGACGCGTTCCAGAAATTCTTCTAACGTCTCCGCTTTATGATCGGCCATTTTATACTTCAGAGCATCTTCCACCGTCAGGGTGATTAATTTGCCCTTTT
Organism: Calditrichia bacterium; assembly: GCA_030430345.1. The sequence continues at coordinate 1,082 of JAUIFT010000522.1, forward strand.
CGGAGATGCCTTCAATCTCAATCTCCTCATCTACCATTGCTTCGGCAATTTTACGATCCCGGCCGTAGCGTTCGGCAGTGGCGCCCATCTCTGAGCGGAAATAGGAGATCATCTTTTCCGCCGCTTTTTGTCCCTGCTGATCAACTACGGTGGCGGCACCAATTGTGCTGCCGGGGGCCATGCCAATCGTTTCGCAGGAAAGGGTAATCAACGCACCGGCGCTTATTGCCCGCTTATTTACGTAAGCGAAGGTGGGCACTTCGGAATCGAGAAGGATATCCTTAATTTCCGTTGCCTCAGCAACCAATCCTCCAAAAGTATTCACTTCAACCAGCACAGCTTTGGCATCTGCGGCTTCGGCTTCATCGATTGTTCGTTGCACATAATAGACCAGCCCCTTATCAATCATTCCGGAAATATCAATCCGGTAGACCTGCGAAAACATTTCGACGGGCAACAGAACGGTCAGCCCAACCAACAACTGCAATAATATGTTTTTCATTTTCATAGAAATGGCTCCTCTTCGAATGTAAAAATTTACGCAAATCCGTCCTGATATTCAAATCAATTAGCAGTTGCGCTGGCCCCGGGCCATTGCTGCAGGCAATTTTCTCAACCTCATCGCCCTATTTCCCGCTTTTTCCTCGACTTAAACTTACAACTAAAACGGCAAATTTTGAGAATTTATAATAAACAGGACGGTAATATTTTCCCCGAAAACAACACTTTTCCCATGATTTGCCTTAAAATATTAAAAACAGTAAATTCTGCTGTCAATAAATTGCCGGAAAGCTTCCGGTCAAACACCGTCGGCTTCCTGAAACACCGGACGAATTTATTGCTGAACGATCTCTATAAACAAGGCAGAAACAAAATGCATTTTTGTAAATCCGCAAATTATATGATTTTCTTCCTTACCTATTTTGTTCTGACCTTGTCCTGCTCAACCGCGGACCAGGTTCAGAACGATACGACGCTTATTGGCAAAACCGCAATTTGGGAAAAATCTTCTGCTTCAGCGCCACCTATGATAGTAGAATTCGCCATGGCTTACGATCCCCACTTGCAGTTAGTCATTGCCTTTGGAGGCCGCGATGAAAATTTTGCCGAGGTGCCGGAAACCTGGATTTACAATCATCAGGTAAACAGCTGGCAGCAGCAACCGACAGCCACAGCGCCTCCCTGGCGAGTCAACCATACCATGGTTTATCATCCCGGCGCACAGAAAGTGCTCCTTTTTGGCGGCAGCGATTTCCAGCAGGCCTTTAACGATCTCTGGGAATATGATCCGATTGCCAATACCTGGCAACAAGTTACTACCAATAATTCCCCGGAAGGGCGGCATATGCACGGGATGATCTACGATAGCGCCCGGGATATCTTCATTACCTTCGGGGGCCGGAGAAATGATGGTGGCGCCGCCTTTAACGAAACCTGGGCATTTGATTATAATGCCAAAGAGTGGCAAAATTTAAGTCCTTCAGTTTCTCCGCCAGTGCAGGATCATATCAACCTCGCCTATCACCCATTACGCGAAAAGACATTCCTTTTTTCCGGCCCGATCAGCGACCAACTCTCAACAATAGCCATTTGGTCCTTCGATGCAGGAAAGAATCAATGGCAGCAGCATCATTCGCTGCTTTCCCCGACCAGTGATCACAGTAGTTTCATCTATCACCCGGGCAGCGAGAGTTTTCTCCTTTTTGGCAACAGCAGTGAAGGAAATGAGATGGAAACCTGGTTATATGACGACGTCGACGCAACCTGGACGCGGTTCTCCTCCCCAAAAACGCCGGCTTACCGGGAACACTTCGGGATGATTTATCATCCCATACCCGATGCATTTCTCCTGGTTGGCGGCTTTCCCAATAATGATAATTGGCGTTTGATTTTATCGGATAAGTAGAGATAATTCATGAACGATCTTTATTTATCCGGCAAGATGAACCATATTCTCGGGTAATCATTTAAAATCGGTTTTATATGAAAAATACATCGAAAAGAATGATAAATTTTCAACCACGCGATCCCGGTTACCAGGAAAGAGTGAAAAACAGTTTTGCCCGGCAAAAAGTGATGGGAGAATTAGGTGTGGAAATTCTTGATATTTCCCCGGGAGAAATCGAATTTCAATTCCCCTACGATGAGCGCTGGACGCAACAGCATGGATTTATCCACGCCGGGATCATTTCCACCGTTATGGATAGCGCCTGCGGATATGCCGCTTTCTCGTTAATGCCAAAAGACGCAGCAGTTTTATCCATCGAATTTAAAAGCAATTTTCTTGCACCGGCCGCCGGGGAGCAATTTCGCATCGTCAGC
>JAUIFT010000523.1 GCA_030430345.1 Calditrichia bacterium
GATTATCGACATCCGTACTGCGATCCCATTTTTTCAAGACAGCAATCACCTCGCGAATTTCCGGAAACTGTGCCGGGTCCAGCTGCAGCATTCTCTCCAGATTGGCCATGTTAATTGTCGATAATGGTTCCGGATATTTCAGATCGTACTTAATCCGCTTAAAATCCTCGTAAGACAGTTGCTGATAGTTCTTCATTAATTCCATAAACCGCAGGCTGCGGGCACTGTCATGCAGTTTATATCCCATCGCCGCCGGAAAGTCGACCGGACGCAGATTATCTTCAGCCGCTGTCGCATTGAAGGGGGTATTATTCATATTAAAGAGATAACCGCTGGCGGGATTCCGCAATTGCGGCAGGGCATGCAACGGGTAAAATTCTTCCGCCCATAAAGTAGCGCTGGTGTCCCCCGGCAAGGTTTTTTTCCAGGGAAAAGAAGGATCGCGCTTTGGCAATAGTCCGTTCGAGAGATAGTAGATCTTATCTTCCCGGTCTGCATAAACAGTATTGATGCCGGCACTGCCCTGCATCGCCAAAGCGTTCTGAAATTCCTGAAAGTTGCGGGACTTCGTCATCCAATACCATTGCTCCGCCGCGCGAAATTCCAGCGCTGCCGGCATTCTCAGCGCAAAATATCCCTGTTTATTTTTAATGGTCGTTCCGTATTTACTGCGATAAAATGTTTGCCGGTATGGGAATTTCAGGAACCACCAGATTTTTACACCCAACTTTAATTTACGCTTCTCCAACGGCAACCATTCTCCATCGAAAAGATAGGTATCTTTCTCCTCCGGATGCATGGTCAACTGGTAAACATCGCTTAAATCCGGGTGATTCAAGGTATGCGCCCAGCCCAGATGTTCGTTCGTACCATGAAAGGGCGTTACTCCTCCAGGAAAAGTGGCTCCGAGGAAATGCCAGCCCTCTTCGGTATTGATATGCACTTCATACCAGGAAAACGGGCCCTCCAATGGTTGATGGGAATTGACTGCCAGATAGGTTTTCCCATCCGTCGTTTTCCGGCGGCTGACCGCAATCGCATTCGATCCCCGGGCAATTTCCCGCCCGGTTCGCATATTCACCTTGTTCCCGAAAATCCGCTGCACGTCGAACTGCACATTCGTCATCAATGCCATTGCCACGGTATATCCCTTAATGAGGTCCCGCGCCGTTACCGGGAACGCTTTTTTGTGCAGCCGTTCGCCGGGATGCTTTTCCGCATAATCATTGATTCCCTGCACGTAACCATCCAGCACTGCTTTAAACTTTGGCGAGAAGCTTTCTTCATATTCCGCATCAACTCGCTCTCCGGTATCGAGGAGGAAGGCAAGCACATCGAGAATCGCGCCTTCTTTTCCTTTCACCGAGGCCAGGAGTCCTTTCACTGCCAGCAGCGTTATTTGAATAGATTCGAAATCGTCTTCAGCATGGGCCCACGCCAGGCCATATGCCGCTTCGGCATCCGTTTTCGAATAAATATGCGGCACGCCCCATTGATCACGAACGATGGTAATATTTGACCGATCGATTGGGGTGGACTGGGCCAGGAGTAGAACTGTCATCAGGCAAATGAAAAAAGGGGCTGTGCGTATGATCATCTCAAATTTTCCTATTATGCTTCTGCGCTATTCAAAATTTCCGGTTCAGGTTTTAAGAATCTAAAAAACAGTCAAGAAATCTGTGACATTCATGGCCTGTAAGTGTGAAATACTACAAAAATTATAAAAGTCTGCAAATAGATTTTTTCAGGAGAATTAAAAATTAGTTTTTTCCTGCGTGAAAAATTGTACATTGTTCTCCTTTTAAAGCCGACGGCGCTTTTTCGAAGATAACTAAACCAACAAGTTGCGCTATATGTCAGACGTTCAGACCAAACCTGTGTTGATAGGAAAAACCCAGCAAGCGCTGCGGGAGATTCTTCCGGAGCTGGGCCAGCCGACGTACCGGGCCAATCAGATTTACAAATGGGTGCATCATCATCAAGTAAAAAGTTTCGATGAGATGAGCAACCTTCCAAAAACCCTTCGCGCAGAACTGGCAGACAAATTCCAACTCGGCAACTTGACGATGGCAACCCGGGAAGTTTCCACTGACGGCACCATCAAATATCTTTGGCAGACAACCGGCAATCATTTCATGGAAAGCGTTTTCATTCCGGAAGAACGCCGCAACACCATTTGCATTTCCTCACAGGTCGGTTGCGCGCTTGGCTGCGCTTTTTGCGCCACGGCGAAAATGGGTTTTCTGGTCAACCTGACCTGCAGTGAAATTGTAGAACAGGTGATCCGGGTGCAGCAGGATACCGGGGAAAAGATCACCAATGTGGTTTTTATGGGAATGGGAGAACCATTTCTGAATTATTCCCGGGTGATCCAGGCCAGTCATATTTTTTCCGATCCGGAAGGGCTGGCAATTGCCGCGAAAAAAATTACCATTTCTACCGTTGGGGTCGTCCCGCGTATTTACCAGTTTACGGATGAATCGCAACCGTTCAGCCTGGCAATATCGCTGCATGCCTCCCGCCAGGATTTGCGGCAGTCGATTATGCCGATTGCGGACAAGTTCCCTCTGGATCAATTGATGGACAGCGCCCGTTACTATACTTTCAACAGCAAAAAACGCATCACTTTCGAATACGTTTTACTGGAAGGCGTTAATCATTCCGCAAAGGATGCCAAAGGATTGATCAGCATCTTGTCTCCGCTAAAATGTAAACTGAACCTGATCCCTTTTAATGACACCGGACTGGGATTCAGAACGCCCTCTGCAGAGAAAATTCAGCCGTTTTACGATATTTTAGAAAGCGCGCCATTTACCATCACTTTGCGGAAAAACCGCGGCAACGATATTTCCGCCGCCTGTGGGCAGTTATATTCCAAGGAAAAGATGACGGAAAAGACACCTCGTTTTATCAAGTCTCGACCGACACCAATTGCAACTTAATTTCTATGGGTAGTAATGTAAGAGGGATTTACCGGTAACAATCAACACTTCGCTCGTAGAAATACTCATATATAATCTGTGTTACTAGAAACACTTTTAAAAATTCAACAAAGGTTAATGATTAGCCTTTGGGATGATAGATGAGCGCAATAATAAGAGGAGTCGTAGATGCACATCATCCTGTTGGGAACACCCGGCGCCGGGAAAGGCACCCAGGCGCAGCTGATTATGGGAAACTATGGTATCCCCCAAATATCCACCGGGGATATGCTTCGAGCGGAAGTGAAAAGTGACTCCGCCCTGGGTCATCAATTAAAGGCGGTCCTGGAAGCTGGCGAGTTGGTATCGGATGATTTGATTCTGCAAATTGTCGAAAGCCGCCTGCGGAAAACGGACTGTGCAAACGGTTTTATTCTTGATGGATTTCCCCGGACGATTCCCCAGGCAGAGGGCCTGG
>JAUIFT010000524.1 GCA_030430345.1 Calditrichia bacterium
GAGACGCTGACGCCGCTGGTGGACCCCGAAACCGCCGCCTGGTTAGACCAGGCAACGCAACCGCTCCCGCCGAAGTGAGTTTTGTGTCAGCCGCGGCGGCTGGTCCGCACAACCACCGGACGGCCACCGGGAGAAAAGTACGGTTCTCGGGTGCTAAAGAGCTGGTCCACCAGGGCGTGCATTTCCTCCCGGTTTAATTTTTCCCCGGTTTTAATAGCATTTTTGCTGGAAAATGCCGCGGCGATCTTTTCCTCCGGACTCAGCTTCATCCCATCATTTTCCTGGTAAAAATCAATAATATCGAGTAAGATGCGCGTTTCGTTAGATACTTTCACATTCGCCGGAATTGCCTCCACCACCAGGGTGCGGCCACTCAGTTCGTTAATACTGAAGCCAATTTTTTTCAACCAATCGCGAATATCTTCATAAATCAGAAACTCTTCCAGGGCGAGTTCCAGTTGCTGCGGAAAGAGCAATTGCTGGGAGGGAATAGTGCGATTTTCCTGCAGGGTATTCAGCAGCTGCTCGTACAAAATACGTTGGTGCGCAACGTTCTGATCGATAATCACCAGACCGCTTTTAATCTGGGAAAAGATATAGCGGTTATGCACCTGCCAAAGGTTCGGTTGCGCGTTCTCGTCGTTACTTTCCGGCGCATCCCAATGTTCTTTGCCGCCGGGCGGCGCCGCCGGTTTTGAAGGCAGGGAGGAAAATGAAAAACTTTCCTGGGATTTCCGGCTGATCTTTCCACTGCCGCTCACCGGTGGTTTCGGTTGCAGCGTGAATGGCTTGCTGGGCTCCGTCTCTTTCGGAAAATTCATCTCTTTCGGAGAATCCGTTGGTTTCGGAAATTTTACTTCCGGAAAGCCACTGCCGGCATCGCGAAAATGCTGGCGGATTGCCTGCTGATCGATTTCCTCCTTGCCCGGGGAAAACCCATGAACCACATGCTGACTTTGAATCGCCTTCCGCACCGCGGACAAAAACAGCTGGTAAATCACCCGGTCATTGGTAAAGCGCACTTCCATCTTGGTCGGATGCACATTTACATCAACCATATTCGGGGGCAGATATAAATTCATCACATACTGCGGATAGCGGGAGCGATCGATCAGGTTCCCATATCCCTGCACAATGGCATGGGAGAGACTACGGTTAACGATAACCCGGCGATTGAGAAAGATGTATTGATTGGCGCTGTTTCCCCGGGTATGATCCGGCTTGCAGACGTATCCTTCCAGCACGATATCATTTAATTCCTCGCGGAAATAGATCAAACCATCATGATATTTTTTTCCCATCGCCCGGGCAATACGTTCATCCATTGGTTCCGCCGGGAGGTTATAGAGCTCTTCGCCATTATGAACCAGGGTAAAATGTATTTCCGGATAGGCAAGAAAAAAACGGCGCAGGTTTTTCAGGATTTGATTGAATTCGGTAACATCCGTTCGCAAAAAATTGCGTCGCGCCGGAGTATTAAAAAACAGGTTCTTTACTGCAATGGATGTACCTTGCTTAAAAGCAATTTTCTCCCGGGTCTCAATCCGCCCGCCGGCGACTTCCAGCCGAATCCCCAGGTTGCTTCCTTCCGGGCAGGTTTTCATTTCGATACGGGAAACCGAGGCGATACTGGGCAGTGCCTCCCCGCGAAATCCCAGGGAGAGGATGCGCTCAAGATCTTCCGCCACGGTGATCTTACTGGTAGCATGGCGCCTCAGGGCTAATTCCGCATCATCCTCCGCCATCCCGACGCCATTGTCGAGCACCTGTATCAACTCCTTCCCGGCGCGGGAAATTATCACGGTAATTTTATCCGCGCGGGCATCAATGGCATTTTCGACCAGCTCTTTTACCACCGATGCCGGGCGTTCGACAACCTCACCGGCAGCAATTTTGTTCGCGATTTGGGGGGAAAGAATTTTAATCTTGGGCATACAAATGAGTTCCGTTTTTTAGCCGGACATCCGGTCGATTCTTTCAATATAAAACGGAGTTGATAGTGTTTCAAGCAAATATATCCCGGAAAATCTTCAGCTATTTCAGGAAAATATCTGCCGAAACAAGCCTGCGATCACAACGAGAAAACAGCAGGCACATAGCTTTCAGGCAAACCTGGAACGTTTGGTTTTCAACGGTCTTTCAAAATACGGAGAAGGGAAGGAAGAAAATCGCAGGCATATTTGCGGCCCGAAAAGCGGTAAAAATTCGTGACCGCGATCACACCGGCTTTGCTCAGGCCAGTATTTCTGCGGTTTTTAAGCGATATTTGACAATGTTCACACTGTTTGATGGTTTTCACAAGTGATAATGGTTTTGACTCAGTTCACAAATTTTTGACGTTAAGGTGATAATTTACCACGCGTGAAGTTTGAGAAATCCTGATTATCAGAATTGACCGTTTTCCGTCGCTGTTCCGGCCCTTGTTCCGAGCTGAAGGAAGGATAAAAGATGAAAAAATATCCTGTATTACCACTAATCATTTGTATGCTATCGCTGTTCCTGCACCATCTGCCAGCCCAAACGATTGATGTTCAGGCGAACAACTATCCCACCTGGCAAATTGCGAACGCCACCCAGGCAACTTGCTACCCCTCGGCCGCCTACGTCGAATTTTCCAATTTAACTCCCGGCAGAAAATATGTCTATCGGGCATTTTTCTATTTGAATCCCAGTAATACTTTCGGGCAGGTTTATAACTTTGATATCGAAAGATTTGCGGACTTTGATAACGCGGAAGAGTTACCCCTCTTTACCGCAACATCTTCCGATACTGCCTTTATGGTACCGTACCGGGCTACGCCGGATATGCGAAACAATCTCGGCGCCTGGACGCTTACTTTCCAGGTGGGAGATAGTGAGGCGGGAGGATTCGAGGGGCAAGTAACCCTGCCGGACACTGTCGGCTCCGGCGAGGATGGCACCAGTGAATTTGCAATGGGGTACCTGGTTTTTGCCGGAGATGATCCCGGTAAAACCAGCGGCACCCAGGGTCTCCGGAAAGCGGTTGCCGTAGACGGCAGCCCGGTGCGCGGCATGTATATTACCGAACCGAATAATATCGACGAAGGATATAACAACACCGGCGGCTTTTACCGCCTTGCCTACCCGGCGGGCAACTATGAAACCCTGCGCTTTGCCATGCGTACCCTGGGGAATGAACCGCTTGGTTACGAAATCCACAACAATGTCACGATCCAGCTTGGGAAGGCTTATGATCCCGGGCAGCCCCAGGTATTTGTTTATATCGGCAATGACAACTATCCGCATTGGCAATATCTTGATGAAAGCGATCTCGATAATTGCTTCCCGGCTGCGGCATACGTGAATTTTACCGGCTTGCGGGTGGGCAATTCCTATACTTTTACCGCCCGCTTTACCCGACCGGGGCTGG
>JAUIFT010000525.1 GCA_030430345.1 Calditrichia bacterium
ATCGCCGCCTTCCGGTTATTGCTGTTATCATTGTAAAACATAAAAATATAAAGCGGGAAACTGCTTTTTCAAATGAATATTCAGGCAAGTCAAATTCCAGGGATGGGATAATGAGAAAAAATACTGAAAAAGACGGAGCGTCTGTTCCTGCAGCGGAAACAGCAGAAATTACTGGTAACGGTGAATTCCGTAATTTGCCGGAATTAAAAGTGCCGAATAAAATATTGGACGAGCACCCGGTTCAAATTAGCATATTCGATTTGAAAGGGCGCTATATTTATATCAACCATGCCGTGGAAAAGGATGCCGCCGTTCGGAAAGAAATGATTGGACAAACCGACCTTGACTATTGTGGAAGAATCGGTTTGCCGGAAAATATCGGACAACAGCGATATCAGGCAATCCGGCAATGTATTCGTGAAAATAAAGATATTGTGCTGGAAGAGAAATTCAGTAATGGTGAGCAGGATAAGTATCTCAACAGAAATTACAGCCCTTCCTGCGATGAGAATGGAAAGGTGCAATATGTTGTCAGCTACGCGACCGATATAACCGAACAGAAGCGAACGGAAATTCTCTTACGGGAAAGTGAAGAGCGCTACCGTTTTTTATATGAAGCGAATCCGACAATGTATTTTACCATGGATACCGCCGGCACGGTTATCTCTGTGAATCAATTTGGCGCGGAGCACCTGGGATACCAGGTCGCGGAACTGGTGGGCGATTCCGTGCTGAAAATATTTTATGAAGCGGATATCGAAGCCGTTAAGCATCAGTTCCAGCACTGCCTGGATCATCCCGGTCAAACCTTTCAGTGGCAGTTTCGAAAAGTTTGTAAAGACGGCAGCTTGATGTGGGTAGAAGAATTTGCCCGGGCAATATATGCTCCCACCGGCGAATTGATGGTGTTGGTTGTTTGTGAGGATATTAATGCACGTAAACATTTTGAAGAAAAATTAACCAAGAACGAAAAGATGCTCCGCACAGCCCAGGCAATCGCTCATATTGGCAGCTTCGAGTGGCTGATTGTGGAAGGCATTATTACCTGGTCGAACGAATTATATCGAATTTTTGGTTTGCAACCGGGAGAAAATAATGCCTCTCCGGAAGCATTTATCGAAAAGGTGCATCCGGATGATCGGGATAAAGTAATGGCGATTGTTACCCAGGCATTAAAATCCTGCCAGCCCTTTGAGGTTGAAGCGCGCATCCTTCGTCCGGACGGGGAAGTGCGCATTATTGATACCAAGGTTGAAATTATTGTTGGTGACGATAACCGTGCTGTCCGGATGATCGGGATTGGCCAGGATATCACCGAGCGGGTCAGGGAAGAAACGCGCCGGCTGGAGCTGGAGCAACAGTTTCAGCATACGCAGAAACTGGAAAGCCTTGGCGTTTTAGCGGGGGGGATCGCGCACGATTTTAATAATATTCTTACCGGTATTCTGGGGAATTCCGGTCTGGCCCTGATGGATTTAACACCGGATTCGCCGGCATATGAAAATATTCGCAGCGTGGCAAAATCGTCCCGCCGGGCAGCGGAACTATGCCGCCAGCTGTTGGCTTACACCGGGAAGAGCGACCTTATTGTTGGCGCCATCCACCTAAATGAAATTATTGAAGAACTAACCCAGCTGTTTAATGTATCCATCGCTCAAAAGGCAACGCTGCATTATTCGCTTCAGGCGGATTTACCTTTAATAAGGGGCGATTCGACGCAGGTCCATCAGGTAATAATGAATCTGATAACAAATGCAGCTGATGCCATCAAAGAACGCCGTGGCGAAATATATGTCCGAACCGGTTGCGAATATTGCAGTCAGGATTATTTGCAGGAAACATATTTGAATGATGACTTACCTGAAGGACAATATGTTTTTGTTGAAGTAGAAGACAATGGCGTTGGGATGGATAATGAAACCCTTTCCCGAATGTTTGATCCGTTTTTTACGACAAAATTTACCGGGCGTGGGTTAGGCCTGGCCGCACTCCTTGGCATTGTCCGAGGCCATCAAGGCGCCGTTAAAGTGATCAGCGCGCCGGGAAAAGGAACTGTCTTTCGGGTATTATTTCCGGAAACCGATGCAGCGGTGGTCGTTTCGCACAAAAGCAGTACAGAAGGTCTTTCCAAAGCGACTAGGGGTACAATCCTGGTTGTTGATGATGAAGAAACGGTGCGCGAAGTTGCCGAAAAAACATTGTTGAATGCCGGATTCTCAGTCACTCTGGCAAAAGATGGTTTGGAAGCCATCGGGATTTTTCGGGAGCAGCATACTAATATTGCCCTGGTGTTACTGGACATGACCATGCCCTTTATGAATGGCGAGGAAACCTATCGTGCCCTTAAACGAATTAAACCCGATGTAAAAGTCGTGTTTTCCAGTGGATATAGTGAAAGCCGTGTAAGTGCGAAAGATTATAACTCCGACCATGTCACCTTCTTACCGAAGCCTTATGAACCACAGGCCTTAAATGAAAAAGTCATTTCTTTACTGGACAGTAAGCGCCGCTAAATATTACACCCGCTATATAATCTAAAAATGGCCGCTTGTTTTTCTCGGGCGGCCATTTTTCTTTTTGGATCATTCGTTATTAATTAACGTTTGGAATAATTTCTTTTGGAATTCTTCCGCGAGAACTTTTATATTTAGTGTGAAATTACGCATTAATTAAGTAAAAGATAAAGAATATTGGAACTGATCGTCTTTAGGAATGTATAAAACAGCAACTAAAGACAGGAACGGAGCGTTCTCAGTTCTTTAGACATTTCTACCCGGCTTCTTTATAAAGTATTAATAAATCAAAAATTATGCTTTGTCGAACTGCTATGTTTGGATGGCGAGGTTTGGCACAATGCCCGAATATTTTCGAAATGTGAAAATATTCTTCAAAGTGTTGTTGATTTAAATATATTTGTGTAGATTGTCGTTCTTACCACAACTGCACTGCCTTTAAGGTCTGTAGGGCAATGTCGTACTTATTTGTATTTGTATATTGTATTACATTTATACCCGGCAAATAGCACTTAGTTTGTATTGTCTAATTTACCATTACTACGTTATTACCGTAATACGGAAAGGGTTGTAATAAGATGCAGGTTTTCAAAAAAATTTTTGCAGCCACTCTCTTTCTGCTTTTTTCTACTCAGGTGGTATTGGCAGGTACCACGGGTAAAATCGCAGGAACAGTGAAGGATAAGAACACAGGGGAACCATTAATTGGTGCTGATGTTGTTCTGGAAGGTACTGGTCTCGGATCCTCAACGGATTCCGATGGTTATTTTGTAATTATCAATATTCCCCCGGGAAACTATAATCTCTCAGCGTATTATGTGGGATATGCCGGCACTACAATCGAAAATATTCGGGTGAGTGTGGATAGAACCACCA
>JAUIFT010000526.1 GCA_030430345.1 Calditrichia bacterium
TAGTGAAATGCAGCGCAGTTCATTGAAAAGAAGCTTGCGTTTAATATGATCAGGAGATGTTGGAAATGGCTAGATACACATTATGGATGATTACGCTTTTAACACTGAGCTTATCCTTTTCTTTCGCCCAGAACGGCCGTTTAACCGGTAAAATCACCGACGCCGATAACGGCCAGGGATTAGCGGCAGTAAATATCGTACTGAGTGAAACGCTTGGAGGCACCTCTAATGCTGAGGGCAGGTATAATCTGGACGTCCCTCCGGGCACTTACCAGGTTTCTTTTATCTACATTGGCTACGAAGAAGTTAAGCGAAGTGTAGAGATTGCTGCCGGCCAAACCCGCACACTAAATGTCGCCATGAATACAGAGGCTGTCGAAGGGGAAATTGTGGTAGTTTCCGCCGGTAAATTTGAGCAGGACCTGGGAGAGTTGACCGTATCGATGGAAGTACTGCAGCCAAGAATGATTGAGAATAAGAACACCACATCGATGGATGAAATCCTCGACCAGGTGCCCGGTGTATCGATCGTAGACAATGAGCCACAGATTCGCAGCGGCAGTGGGTTTAGTTTTGGCGCAGGCAGCCGGGTGATGATTCTTATCGATGATTTACCGATTCTTTCCGGGGATGCCGGCAGACCCACCTGGGGATTTTTTCCAGTGGAGAATGTTGAGCAGGTCGAGGTAATTAAAGGCGCATCATCGGTATTGTATGGATCTGCGGCCTTGAATGGTGTCATCAACGTGCGGACGGCTTATCCACGGGGCGAGCCGAAGACCAAAGTGTCTTTTTTCAGCGGCTTCTACGGCGACCCGAAAGACGAAGCAGCAAAGTATTGGGAGAAAACTCCGATTGTTAATGGCGCAAACTTCTTACACTCCCGCATTATCAACAACCTTGATTTAATGATTGGCGGCAGCTTTCTCGCCGACCAGGGCCATCTTGGACCTTTTGAAAGAACTGAAATAAATGACGCTGGCGAATTGGTTAAAATTCCCTATGAAGAAACCTACGATCCTTTTGAAGTTAACCGGGCGGATGCCGCTACCCGGGGAAGAGTTAGCGTAAATTTACGCCATCGCAACCCCAGTATTGTTGGCCTCGATTATGGTGTTAATACCAGCTGGCAAAAAGCGAAGTCTGTCAGCACATTGTTGTGGGACAGCATTGGCGTAGATCTTTACCGCCCGTTTGAAGGTGCCGCTACAACCACGAATCAAACCATTGGCTACATCGACCCGTTCATTAATTACGTCTCCCCCCAGGGCACCAAGTATAGCTTCCGGGGCCGCTACAGCCGCCTGAACAACGATAATGATAACGATCAGGCCAATTCATCAAATGTCTATTTTGGCGAGCTGCAGGTGCATCAAAACTTTGCACCGGTCGGTATTGAAGGGATGAATTTAACCACCGGGGTTATGGGGATGTTTACAGATGGGGAATCCCAGCTCTATTCCGGCGGCAACCCGGATGGTTCCAATAGTGCTGAGAATATCGCCTGGTATGCCCAGTTAGACCAAAAGTTATTTGATCGTTTGAATATTTCCGGCGGTATGCGCCTGGAAAAATTTGTCATCAATGATTCTTCTGAATCGAAACCGGTATTTCGGGCAGGGGTTAATTATCAGCTCGGCGCCGGCACTTTCCTCCGGGCGTCTTACGGCCAGGGCTACCGTTTCCCATCCATTGCCGAAAAATTTGTGCAAACACAGGCAGGATTTGTCGTTGTTTATCCTAACGACACCTTGCGTTCGGAGACCAGTTGGAATGCGGAAGCCGGCATTAAGCAGGGATTTCAGATCGCAGATTTCCGGGGATTTCTCGATCTCGCCTATTTCCATCAGGAATATGATGACTATATCGAATTTACCTTTGGCGGCTGGGGCGGCTTCACCGATCCGTTATTTGGCTTCGGCTTTAAATCTCTGAATACCGGCAAATCCCGCGTTACCGGTCTGGATGTTTCATTAATCGGGCAGGGCAAAATAGGCGGCGTTGATTTTCAAACCTTGACCGGCTACACTTACACCAAACCGGTTTCATTAACGCCGGACTTTGTATACGCCCGGGAAACTTCCGGCGGCCGGGAAGTCACTTATCTTTCCACTAGCTCCGATACGACAGATCATATTCTTAAGTATCGCCTTCGCCATATTTTGCGGGCAGATTTGGAATTGAATTACAATCGTTTCCTTTTCGGCACCAGTTATCGCTATACCAGCTTTATGGATAATATCGATTTGGCGTTTATCGAATTCGATGATGACCCGGATGACCCCAATGATGGCTTTAATCCACTGACTTCCGGTATTGTAGAATGGCGGCGGGATAACAACGGGGGCAACCATATCTTTGATATGCGGCTTGGTTACAATTTCAGCGATCGCCATCGCCTGGCGATTGTTATTAACAATCTCTTTAACAAGGAATATTCTGTACGTCCGCTGGTGATAGAATCCACCCGAAAAACTGTTCTGCAATATTCTACCACCTTCTAAGAAGCACTCATACCGATCTGCAAAAATTAAAAAGGCCGAATTTCATTACGAAATTCGGCCTTTTCTCTGAGGGAGATGTGAATGTAAGTTTTGTGATTACTGCACACCGTCTTCGGTAAAATATATTTCCATGGAAGGATCATAAAATTCGCCGCGCAGGGTCGAGCTTCTTAAACGATAGTCCTTAAAGCCGGTATCATCAACAAACAGGAACTTTGCACCACCATCAAGGTTATGGTAGGTCCAGATTTCATAAGGCTCGCTGTTGATGTTATTCGGGCGTCTTAAGTTATGATCCGGGGCGCCATAAAGAATATAGATTCGTCCGCGGTCGCTCTTCCAGCCATTCCGATTGGAGAAACGGAATTGTTCGTCGGCATAGGCGACTCTATTATAGTATTCTTCCTGCAAACCCGGTGTTTCTCTTTCCCGGTCGAACCAGAACTTATAAACAAACATCCGCTTGTTTTCAACGGAAGCCAATGATTCATACACGAGTAATTCGGTTTTCGTCGCAATATATTTGGCCTGCTCAAAGCGCTCATCCACAACGTCTTCGGACATATTATAATATTCGCTCTGCGGGAAGATCGCCATTGGGTCATCCCCGTAACCACTCTGAGCTTTATTTACCACGTAAAAATTACTGATATTAAAGGCCGAGTATTCAGAAACCGGATCGACAACAGCAACCATAAGTGTATAAAGTCCATTATCCAGTTTAGCGATGTTAAATCTTCCTACTTCCACCAAAGATTCGGAATCGCGAGAACGTTGATAGCGTTTTTGTTCCAGCGTGTTCCCTTGCTTATCCTTGATCGCCGCATGCACTTCGATCATTCCTTCCGGATCACTGGCATTCTTTGTAATATTATATACTTCTA
>JAUIFT010000527.1 GCA_030430345.1 Calditrichia bacterium
TTCCCGATAAGCACTTTCATTAGAGGCGTATTTCTTACTATTTGCTGGCAGCTAATATTTTATACCCCGATTTATCCCCGCCAGCCGGTTCTGAACTTTGATAACTACTCCACGAAAGACGGCCTATCCAATAATGCCGTTAACTGTCTGGTGCAGGACAAACTGGGATTTATGTGGTTTGGCAGCGAAAATGGCTTGAACAGGTTTGACGGCATTACTTTTACCACCTACTTCAAAGACCCCAAAGACATATCTTCCCTTTCCGCTAATTTCATATTTTCTCTAGAAGTCGGCGAGGATAATACATTGTGGGTAGGTAGTAATAATGGCTTAAATCGGCTTAACCGGGACCGAGATAACTTTATCCGCTTTCGGGTTCAGCAAGGCATCACTGATAGCCTTCAGAACGATATGATTCTTTCTTTACAAGAAGACCGTTCCGGAGTTTTATGGGTTGGTACTAATGATGGTTTATATCGTTTTGATGAAAACAAACCTGCATTTTCGCTCTATCGCGCCGAGCCCGGTAATCCCAATAGTCTTACCGATAATACAATTATGGCCATCTTTGAAGACCATACCGGCTTGCTCTGGATCGGTACATTTAGAAATGGTTTGACTAGTTTTGATTACAAAAACAGCACTTTCAAGCAATATCCCTATCAGCGTCAAAACCCAAATGGTCTTCGCTCAAGTAAAATTTATGATATTGCTGAAGACGCGGAAAAGAATATCTGGATTGGTTTTGCCGGTGGCGGCATGGATTACCTGAGACGAGAGAATATGGAAACAGGTGTTTTTATTCATTACAAGCCCACTGAAAACGATCCGCTCAGCTTAACGCACTATCCGGTCCGCGGGTTACTTTTCGACAGCTCCGGCCGCCTCTGGGTAGGTACTATGGGGGACGGTATAAAACTCTTTAATAAGTCGAAGCAGACATTCTTTCATTATCGTCACCATACTGGCACTAACAGCAGCTTGAGTAATAATAGTATCGAGAAAATATGCGAAGATAATACCGGCAACATATGGTTTGGCGGAAGCGGTGGAATCAGCAAAATTGCCGCCAGGAAAAAACCTTTTCGGATTGTTCGCCATCATACTGAAAAAACAGCGAGTTTATCTCGTGGGCAGGTGCGGGCGTTTTCCGAAGATGCCGCCGGTAATTTATGGGTTGGCACCTGGGGCGGCGGGGTTAGCAAAAGCATTCCCAACAGCAATCATTTCATCCATTACCGGAGGCAGCGCGGCGTTCCTAATACCCTAAGCAATCCCTGGATTAATTCGATTTATACCGACCGGACCGGCGACACTTGGATTGGCACCAATTTTTCCGGTGGACTGAATAGATTCGATCCAGAAACAAACCTGTTTACCCATTATTGGCATAGCCCTGCAGATTCTACCACTATCGGTTATGGAATGGTCATTGCCATCCATGAGGATCGAGATGGCAGACTATACTTCGGCACTTCCCAATCAGGGTTAAGTACATTCAATCGTTCCACTCAAACCTTTCGCCGTTATTCCCCTGATCCGGCAGACAGCAGCAGCATCAGCGGGAAGTCTGTTTATATCATTTTTGAAGACCGGACTGGCAAACTTTGGATTGGCACCACCAACGGACTCAACCAATTTTTGCCGGATGAGGAACGTTTTATTTGCCATGTGCCAAGGGAGGGAGATTCAAGGCTGCTGCCCGGTCCTTTTATTTATACAATCTGCGAAGATAAGCAGGGGAGATTTTGGATCGGCACTAACCGGGGTCTCTTCCGGAAAGATTACGACAAGGAAGGTAAAGCTTTTTTCGAACGCTTACCGCTGCTAAACGATCAAGCGGACAAGAAAGTGATGGGTTTGCTGGCAGACAATAACGGGAATTTATGGTTTCATAATTCCGCGGGGCTATTTCAGTACAATCCGGACAATCAGAGCATAAAAAATTATAATGTCCACGACGGATTGCCCGGGAATAATTTTTATTGGCATGCATACTACAAAAACCGCCAGGGAGAATTGCTTTACGGCGGCTATCATGGCTACACTATTTTCAATCCGGGTGAGATTCGTGAAAATCCATCCATTCCTCCCATTGTATTCACGGATTTCCGGGTGGCGAACCAAAGTTTCCCAACAGCTTCAGACTTGAATGAACAGCAAGAGATCGTATTGTCTTATCATCAAAATTTCTTCTCTTTCGAATTTGCCGCCCTGGATTACACCGCCCCGGAAAATAACCAGTATGCCTATCGCCTGGAGGGGCTGGAAGATGACTGGGTTTACAGCGGCAACCGCCGTTTCGCCAACTACACCGGGGTGCCGCCAGGCACTTATACCTTTCGGGTGAAAGGGAGCAATAATGATGACATTTGGAATGAAACGGGCATTTCCCTGAAGGTGATTATCACGCCGCCCTGGTGGCGAACCTGGTGGGCTTATGCGCTCTATGTGCTTCTCATCGGTAGCGGCATCATCGCTCTTTGGCGCTCCGAAATAAACCGGCAGCGCCTGAAGCATCAACTGGCCCTGGAGGAAGTTCATGCGGAGCAAGAGCATCTTCGCGCTGAAAAAGCGAAAGAAATCGACCGCCTGAAATCCCGTTTCTTCGCCAACATATCCCACGAATTCCGCACCCCGATGACCTTAATTTTAGGTCCGCTGGAAAAACTGATTGGAGAAACGGAGAATGAAAAACTGCGTGAGAGCTATTTCCGGATGCAGCGCAACGGCCAGCGCCTGTTAAGGCTAATCAATCAACTTCTCGACCTCTCCCGGTTGGAATCGGGGAAGATGATTTTGCAAGCGGCTCCCTGCGAGTTAAGCACGCGCCTGAAGCCACTGGTAATGGCTTTTGAATCACTTGCCAGCATCCGCAATATTACCCTGAAACTGGAGCTGCCGGCAGCGCCGCTCAATATCTATCTCGACCGCGACAAATTCGAAAAGATCATCACTAACCTGCTCTCCAATGCCTTTAAGTTTACCCCGGATCAGGGAGAAATTGTTGTAAAAGCTTTTCGGAATTCGGAATTCCGAATTCCGAATTCCGAATTAGAAAAACAGTCCGAAGTCGTACAAATTTCTGTTAGCGATAGCGGCACGGGCATCCCGAAAGAACGACTGCCTTATATTTTCGACCGTTTCTACCAGGCGGATACATCTGCCACCCGGGCACATGAAGGCAGCGGCATCGGTCTGGCGCTCACGAAAGAGCTGGTAGAACTGCATTACGGCCGCATCAGCGTCGAAAGCGAAATTGGACAGGGAACGGTGTTTAACATTTACTTTCCACTAGGAAAATCGCATCTGAAACCGGATCAGATCTCTGAAGAACCGATTTCAGATTTCGGATTTCGGATTTCGGAATTAAAAGACAAAAATAT
>JAUIFT010000528.1 GCA_030430345.1 Calditrichia bacterium
GGCCAAGCGCATGATAATTACTGCCGATGACAATCGTCAGCTGGTAATTTTGCCAGCGACTACCCTCCACGGCAATATTCGAATGGTCGATCTTCAACGTGTTGGCAAGGTTACGGGCGTAGTCCATATAGGGGCCGTTCACCAGGATCAGGGTGTTCGGATAGCGAAAATGATCGGCGTTTTCGGTATTCATAATATCATAGGCCTGATTCTCCAGATAGGTCTTGAAGCGGTTGGCAACGCCACCTTTTCCGCAGCCATTCAGTATTTGAATTTTTATCGTCTCGATTTCGCCCTGACCACCGATGTATTCGAGATTGCCAGTGCCGACGTCATTCGAAGTGTTCTCCGTTGTCGTCTCTTCCGGCTCACCGACATCACTGAGCGGCGAATCTAACGGATCATCGTTAATCTGTTCTGTGTCATTCGTCAGCGGCTGTTCATTGCCAGCAGTGCCATTTCCGAGCCAAAAGGAAAGCAGCAGCAGGAGGAAAATCATGGCAATCGTCACCATTTGGAAGTTCTTTAGCTGCCGTACTTCCTTGCCAAGATTTTGATTATAGGCGAGCAGCGCTTTCTCCATGCGGGTGCTGCCGCCGGTGCGGGCATTGCTGGCCATATTTTCGGCAAACCCTTTCCCGAGCCGATCAAGGTCTTTGCGCAGCTGCTCTGCTTTCTGCTGTGTCGTTAAAAGCACCCTGCGGGTATTTTCGAAGCCATTTAGCAACGCCACATGCGTGCGATTTAATTCCTTGAAAACCGCGGAAAGTTTCGCGACTTCCTCGGCCACCCGGCCGGTTGCATCGGAAGCGCCATTGATGTTGTCCAGTGCGGACTTATAACTGATCAGCTGTTTTTGAAGTTCAGCGAGCAGGCGCGACGTTTCTGCAAATTCATTTTGGGTATCAAATTTGTCCATCAGCTTTTTTTCCACATTCTTTGCAGTATGATGTCATTTTGTTTGACAATGTAGGCGATTATTTTATTGATTTCAACCCCGGGGTTTTCCTCCGGCGGATCATCAAATGATGCCGGCAAGCGAGTTGAAACGGTATTCTGCGGTTCAGGAGGAGATTCGGCGGTTTCTGCCTCCGCTGTTTCTTCCGGTTCCTCTTTGGCTTCCGCGGCGGCAACTTCTTCTTCGGTCATTTCCCGGTAGAGCGATGGATCTGTTTCCCCGGCGGAATATTGAATGATTTGCCGCTCTTGTTTTTCCGGCAGCGGGGGCACAATAAAATCTTCCGGCTCCGGTTCGGCCTCAAAAACTTCTCCGATTTCTTCAATGGCTTCGTTGTCGTCACGCTCTTCCGCTACCGGCGGTGTTTCCGCCGGGGCAATGTCCGGCGGTTCGGATGCGCTCGCCTGCATACCGTAAACATCTTCCATATCTACATCCGGTTCACGGGGAAGTGGCTTGCCCAGTTCATAGAGGGCGGCTGCGCTATCCGGCGCTTCAGCTACTTCCGGCGCCGGTGCTTCAGCAATGGTCTCCGTAGTATGAGGAACTTCCCGTGGTGGCGCAACTGTTGCCGCATCTGGTTGTTCGGGCGTTTCAACCACTGGCAATGTTTTGTCCGCCGAAGGCGTTACCGGCTGCAATACTTTCCGGATGGCTGCCAACTGCGGGCGATTCAGTCCGTAGGCGTTGATGAAAACCGGTTCGCGGCGATGCATCAGGGCATTTTCTACTGTGGACTCATTTACCATCGGATTACGTACTATATCCGAAGAGACGATGTGTTGCTCCGGAAATGTCTCTTCCAGTTGGCGAAGGTTAATGTCTGAGTCGCTGATATTTATCAGCACTGCCAGGTGGTGAACGGCAAAGAGCAATTTCTCTTTATTGCTACCGCTATTTTCACTGAGTAATGCCGGTTCATCCTCCAGGAGCATTTTTAGGAGAATCGATTTCTCATACGCCCGGCGAAGCGGGTTGCGGACGGCACTTTCTTTGCCATCAATAAAGAGTTGACACTCTTTGAGGGTGCCGCTAAGAACCTGCTCAATTTCCCAAACTTCCAGCTCAATTACCCAAAGGCCGTAATTGGGATGAAGAATGATAAAATCTATTCTCTGGTTTCCCTTCGGCAGAATGACATCATGCCATATATAGAATTGATCAGACAGTTTCGTCCAAAAAAAATGATAGAGAAATTCCTTGCTCTGGATTTCACTGCCGTGAAGTGCTGTTACCATTACCGCCATGTAGAGTCCTGTAAAAATTTTAGGCTTAACTACATAAAGAATAATATGTTTATCATGAAAATCAAAGTGATATTCTAAATCTGACGTTGACGGGTAATTTCCGCAAGAACAATACCGGCAGCTACGGAAGCATTCAGCGATTGGGTTTTTCCACTTTGGGGAATGTAAAATAGTTCATCACATTTCTTTTGCAGCAGCGGCCGCAGCCCTTTTTCTTCGTTTCCGATGATAATTGCGCAAGGGCGGCGAAAATCCATTTCCCAGAGCGACTTACTACCTTCCAGGGAGGTGCCGTATATCCAGACCCCATTTTCTTTAAGCTGCTCCACCGCCCGGGAGAGACTGTCTGCTTTGTAGAGCGGGCAATGCATCGCTGCGCCGGCAGATGCTTTCACGACGGTATCGGTAACCGGCACGTTTTCCCGGTCGGAAAACAAGACCCCTTCTACGGAGAATATTTCCGCACTGCGGATAATCGCCCCCATATTGTGCGGATCTTGTAGTCTGTCCAGAACAACTATCGAGGGAGGGATATTATGCTCCCCTTCCGTATTTTGCCGCCAGGTGACCAAATCCAGCAGGGCTTCCAACGGGAGAATTTCCACCGGGGCAATCAAAGCGACAATTCCCTGGTGATTGCCATTGCCGGCCAACTGTTTCAGCTTACGGGCATCAGCGTTGGTTATCGAGATATTCTGCGCCCGGGCGATCCGGTATATGTGGCGAATTTTATTCCCCTGCAGGCCATGCTGCACATAAATTTTTTGAACAGCGTCTTCTTGCTCCAACGCTGAAATTACCGGATTCCGGCCATAAATGTAGGGCATTTGATCTGACCTGGGTCAAAGGGTAAATGTTCTGGTAAAAAAATTGAATCAATAAAACTATCAAAATCGAAAAATAACCAATTAAATCTTTATTCGTATTTCGAACAACGAATCTCCTATTCCAGCCAAATTCCCCGATGCGCATCGGTCTCCAGGCGTTCGGCCAGCTCTTCCGCATCGAGATCCGCCCGCTTGGTGAGGAAAGATACCAGCATGGGGAGGTTGACACCGGAAAGCACTTTAATCTCCGGAAATTCCCGGGAAAGCATTTTCGCTGCCGTCCAGCAGCTGCCTCCCCGAAGGTCTACCATAATCAATGAACGGTTGAGACTGTTATCCCGAATGGTCCCGGCG
>JAUIFT010000529.1 GCA_030430345.1 Calditrichia bacterium
AATGGAGGAACGGCGGGAAGTCCGAAAAAAAAGCGCTGCGGATTTTCACGATGAATCCGGCAATGTAATCACTAAAATCAATCTATTTCTGGAATTAGCGAAACGCAGCAGCAGCGACAAACCTGAATCAAGTAACTTGCGGGAATATCTCTCCGCGATAGAAGAGAATACAAAAACGCTTTCCAGCAATATGCGCGATTTCATCTGGTCGCTCGACCCGGAAAGAGATACGCTGTATGATGCCATGGTGCGCTTAAAACAATTTGGCAACTCCATGTTTGAACATAGCGATATGCGCTTTACTACCCGCGGCATAGAAAAAGAACTGGCCAATATCAACTTGCGAATGGATGACCGGCGTTCGATTGTCCTTATCTTTAAAGAAGCAATGAACAACGCATTGAAATATGCAAATGGCACTGAAGTCACTTTTATTGTTGCGCAGAACGATAGCCACCTCTCAATAACTCTCAAAGATGATGGGGATGGCTTTTCCGCAGGTCATTCCCATGACGGTTACGGCTTGAAAAACATGCAAGCCCGGGCCAAAAAGATAAACGGCGAATTGAAGATTAGTTCCCAAGCGGGATCAGGAACGACAATCGTTTTTTCCAAGGAAATATCTCAGCTGATTCATCATGAGCAGAGATAATACTCGTTTCCTCCTGAATAAATAGAAATTAATATACCGCAAATGCGGTATTGCTAAATCTTTTACGATAAACTATTTTAAAATTATGGATATAAAAGTAGCCATTGTCGAAGATGATAGTGAAATTCGCCGCCTGATGACACTGATCATCGATAGCTCGCCGGGGTTTATCTGCAAGCAATCCTATAATGATTGCGAGTCCGCACTGGCAGCGATCTCCGCAGACCCACCCGATGTGGTATTGATGGATATTGATCTGCCCGGCATTTCCGGTATTGAAGGCGTCCGGCGTTTGAAAACAGATCGCCCGGACATCGATTTTATTATGCTGACCATAAAGGAAGATGATGACTCTATCTTCAATTCTCTCTGTGCCGGCGCCAGCGGTTATTTATTGAAGGATACTCCCCCGGCAGAACTGCTGAGTGCGATTGGTGAGGTTTTCCGGGGAGGTTCCCCAATGAGCGCCAGCATTGCCCGGAAAGTCATCGTTTCTTTTCGAAAACCTGCTGAAACTCCTTTAACAACTCGTGAGAGGGAAATTCTTGAGCATCTGTGTAATGGAGAAAATTACAAAAGTATTGCCGAAGTGCTACATATTAGCGGGCATACCGTCCGCGAACATATTAAGAATATTTACAAAAAGCTTCATGTAAATTCGCGCGCGGAAGCTGTAAAAAAAGCAATTAACGACAGGCTGATATAATCCCGCGATCATTCCCCATAACACCTCAATACCATTTTTTCAGACAAAATTCTGGATGCACGGCTATCCTTTACTCTAAAAAAAAAAACTGTAGTATTGTATTAGGAAGATTTCTTATAATTTGCAAAAATACCGCATATACGGTATTGCTTTACAGTTTTCAAAGAACTAGTTTATTCTTCGAAGTAAGAATAGACAGCTATTAACTCAAATAACTAAATCTTTATTTTTCAGGAGGTAACCAAATGAAACGATTAACGACTGTTCTGTTTTTAGCCATCATGTTTGCTTTTCTTGCCAGCTGTAGCAGCGATTCTGGTACAGATCCCGATGCCAGCGATCTTGAAGGCACCTGGAACCTGACGGAATACAAATACATCAGTCAGGGCAGCAGCGGAGAATTTGATGCAAAAGCAGCGCAGAATATCAGTTTGACCATGACCATAAACAGCAATGGCAGCTTTTCGATTTCCGGTTCGGTTTCCGGTTTCCCCTTTAGCTTTAGCGGCAATTTTAATGATGACGGCACCGACATCGACGATGGCGATCCTAACACGACGGTTACACTTTCCGGTAACACGCTCACCATCGAAGATACCAGCGCAAGCTGGGATTTTGGCAACGGCAGCGAGCCGGCAACCCTGCGCCAGGTATATGTAAGACAGTAACAACCTGCTTTAAATAGCATCACCACTTAGTTAGCAATTCCAATCCATTTTTATACTCAGGCGGTATTTAACAGTAATACTGAACGATACCGCCTGTACTTTTTCATTTCATAAAGGAAGGGATATATATGAAAAAGCTATATTGTATTGCGCTCTTTTTATTCTCTGTTTCATTATTTGCTCAAAACCCGATTGATAATCCCGGTTTTGAGAACTGGACCGGCGGAGAGCCGGATAATTGGGTGACAAACAATGCGGCAATTCCCGGTGCTGTTACACAATCGAGCGACGCCAACAGTGGCTCCTTTGCGGCAAAAGGCGAAAGCAAAGATTTTGGCGGCTTTCCTTTCTCACCTGTAATTAATGCCCTCGGTGATGGCACCCAGTTTATTCCGATTAGCCAAAACTATACTGCACTTACCGGTTATTATAAGTTCGAGTCGGTTGGTGGCGATATGATGATTGTCTCCGCCTCTATCCTTAATGCCGAAAATCTTTTACTGGGCGCTACTGATCCGGGATTCAGCCTGCCGCCGGTGGATACCTACACACCGTTTACCCTGCCAATCACTTATATTAATACTGGAACAGCTGCAAAAGCGACGATTTCAGTTACAATGTTAAATACAGGCGGATTGGTCAATTTAGGCAGTTATTTCCTGATCGATGATTTTGATTTTACCACAAGCGTCGGGGTTGAGCCGGTGGAAAACCAGCCATTTCCGGAGAGCTTTTCACTTGAACAAAATTATCCAAATCCATTCAATCCTTCTACCACTATCCGCTTTACCATCCCGGAAGCCAGCCAGGTCCGCCTGACAATCTACAATCAGCTCGGACAAACCGTTTCAGTATTGGTAGATGAAGCATTGGCTGCCGGCACCTATACCAGCGACTGGCAAGCAGCTGATTTACCAAGCGGACTCTATTATTATCGCATTGAAGCCGGTAATTTCCGGGCAAGTAAAAAGATGATTTTAATACGTTAACCGTTGATTCCGGCTATGAAAGTTCAACACCCTGGCATATAATATTGAGCTTTCCAAAGCCCGGGCGAATTCCGTGGTGCAATATATAACGACGCGCCATAGCGTGACTATAAACCGTCTTACTGCCGGCAGTGTCGGCCCGCTCGCACCGGTAGCGACAAACGAAACGGATGAAGGGTGTGAAGAAACCGGCGGATAGAGTTCCTCGTCAAATAAATTTTCCAGCATCATCTCTTGGTTTCTTTGGACCAGCAAAACAGACGATCCTGTGGCATCAGCGACAGGATCGTCTGTTTAGTAATACGCATTACATGATTTATGGTGATTTTTAAACATTTTTACCTTTCTCAAAATCTTTGAAACAG
>JAUIFT010000530.1 GCA_030430345.1 Calditrichia bacterium
AGATGAGATCGGGAAAAAGCGATCGGGGAAAAGCGGATCGTTCCAACTGCTGGGTACTGGATCGCCAAACTCATAGGCCGTTCCGGTGACCGGGTTGATAATTTGCGAATTTTCATGACTGAAGAGATTTTTAATTTCGAGATAAAAACCGTACTTCATGTTAAAGAGATTAAGATATTTGGTGAAGTTTAAATCCAGCCAGGTCCAGTTGGTTGCCACTTCGCTATACTCTTCCGACTGATCCTGTACATTGCCGTAGAGCGCCCGGCCATTGGGATCGAAGCCAAAGACTTCCTGCGGGGTATAGCGCTTTCCAGCCTGGGAAAAGAGGCGCAGGTTAAGGTTCCAATCACTGAACAAGCGTAAACCAAAGAGATTCGGATTGTCTCCCCGCGGCACCCGCAGGGCGAGATTGGCGGACACCTGCCAGGGGCGATCCCAGCGCGCCCATACTTCTTTGATCGGCGGCTCTTCCAGTTGGCGGTTTTGCACCAAAAAGGCGATGTCCGAACTGGAAGATTTGGTAGTGGTAATCGACCAACTGCCCGAGAAATTCCCATAAAGGTAGCGGCCGATTCGGGTCTTGTACTCCATCTCCACCCCCCGGGAGCGGGCATAGTCGAGGTTCGCATAAGTCACCCCGCGACCGATTCGCGGCAGATCGGGAATGGTAATCGTTTGCACGTAGTCAAAAATATCCTTGTAGAATGCGGTAAAACTAACGACGTCGTTTTCAGTGAATTTATGACGGACGCCCAGTTCATATTTCACGCTGGTCTCCGGATTGAGGCTGGGATTGCCAAATTTTTGAAACGCCGATTTTGAGCTTTGCGGGGAGAGTTTCGCATAGACAAATTGCGGTTTTGGCAGTTTGGAAAAATGACCATAGTTGAAATAGAGCATCTGGTTATTGGAGATCGGAAAAGAGACCCCGAGGCGCGGCATCAGGCGCGCTTTTACCCGGCGGCCAAAAATGCCGTAGCTGGTATCATAATAATTCTGGCGCATCCCGCTGGTCAGGATAGAGGTAGTATCTTCCACGGCATCGTCGGCAAATTTACCCGGCGCCCACCAGTCCAGACGCATCCCGGCATTGACGAAAAAACCGTTGAAACGGATATCATCCTGTAGGTAAAAAGCCCCATCGGCCGGATGCACCCGGTAGATATCCTGACTGGAACCGAAATTTCCGATCCAGGGATCGGCGATGTCGATCAACTGCATCTCTTTGAATGAGGCCTGCACGCCCCCCTTTACGGTATGGATATCCCCGATACGGGTGGTTAAATCCCCCTTGGCGGTATAGGCAGTTACGTGGTGATCGTGCCAGATGAAAGCATTCCCGTAATCATAAAACCCATCACCGGGGATCACTCGCACCGTTTGTGAATCCGGATAAAAATAGTCTACCGGCAGCCGGGAAACATCCACCGGTGGTAAATATTCATTCCAATTCCGGCCATCCCAGTCACTGCGTAAATGCGTGAAAAAACGGCTCATGGTAATTTCAAAGAAGGTGGTTTTATTGAGGGTTTTTAACCAGGTAAGGGCATTCTGTTCATTGTTATGGGTATATGTGTTAAAGTTCTCTAGATTGCGGGAGAAATCGTAGGGGAATCCCGGGTTTGGCTCAACGAATTCCAGGTTGGTTTGCAGCAGTTGGGTGTTCTGGTTAATCGAGAGCGATCGATTATAAGAATAGGTGATGGTATTGGTCGGGGTCATCTTCCAGGTTAATTTGGCCAATGCCGACCAGTTGTTGTTCTGACGCGGCGCCAGTGATTTTGCATCGAATAGATCGGAGCCGAAAAGACTAAAACTCGGCGCTATCGAAGAAATCAACTGGGGCGACGTTGCGCCGGTATAATCATCGGAAATATAGCTGTAGAGATTGACGAAGAAATAGATTTTCCCCGGCAAATCCAGGCCGATTCCCTTGAATAAGGCGTTGGTGATCGGCTCCGGCCCGCTAAAATTCATTTCATATTGATCGGAATTAAAACTGAAGTTTTCATCGCGAAACACGCCAAAATGATCGGACTTTGTCGAGAAATAGCCTTCGTATTTATCCGAGCCGGTTTTTGTTTTCACCCGGACAATCCCGGAAGTTGCCTGCCCGAATTCCGCTTTGAATCCCCCGGTAATCACTTCAAATTCTTCAATCGCGTTCGCGCTGATGTTCAGGCCGAATCCCGCACCGGAAAGCGGATCCTGCACGGAAATGCCGTCGAGCAAATATTGAGATTCGTAAGAACGTCCCCCGCGAATATGAATCTCGTTGTCTTGCTCTACCACGCCAACTTGTTGGCTGACCAGATCCATCGCGTCATTAACGATCCTTTTGGAAATGTCATCGCTGGTTAAATTACGAACCGTGCTGGTTTCTTCCAGGTCCAGCAAGGGCTTCCGGCCAATAACTTCAATTTCCTGACCAAGGGCTAAGGCAGTGCCTTCCATTTGAAAATTGATGGTAATGGTTTCCCCGGCAGTAACTTTTACACCGGTTTGCTGGATAACCTTATAGCCAATGTAAGACAATTCCAGGGCATACTCCCCCGGCTTAACATCAGTGATCAGAAAAACGCCGTCGACGTCGGTCGATCCTCCCAGATATGTGCCCTTGACGCTGACGTTAACGCCAATCAGTACGTCACCATTCGCTTTATCTTTAACGATGCCCCGGATATTGCCTCTGTCCTGAGAAAAGGCAACGCCAGAGAGTAACAACAGGGATATGATCAGGCAGTTTAAATATTTCATAAGTAACCCTTGAAATCCGGTTAATTGGACATAAAATCTCAATTACAGGCCTAAGATATCAATCAGGATGGTAGCAAAAACCTCATCCAAATTGTTATTGCCGCGGAGAAAGTGCATCGGTGTACCCGAAAAGACAAAATCATATTCATCGGTATTGTCATTTCTACCAACGACAATAAATTGTGGATCGTCGGTAGTATTGTTTACATCATAGCGGTACATCGGGACCGAATTCGCTTTTGGCACCAGGCCGATTAATCCCACGATAAAATTGGAGACACTCAGTTCCGGAAGCACCAGGTTCGGGAAAAAGTTTTGGAAATCAGGATCCGGATAGTAAACGCTGCCGTTGGGAACAACATTAAACGATTGCCCCAGGGAACTGATGGGGGAAAATGCCAGAGGATCTCCCTGCACCCCAAATCCGGTGTTGAATTGCACCGTGTATATCAGCTTTCCCCCTCCGGCGCGAAATTCCGGGATAGCGATTTGGGCGGCAATAAAATGCGGATCACCACTACTCACCAGGTCCGTGTACCAGATCACCCGCTCGAACAGCTTCAACGATTCCGTAAATTGGGTATTGGACGCGGGAAAGAGTTCTTCGATATTCC
>JAUIFT010000531.1 GCA_030430345.1 Calditrichia bacterium
TATTGAACGGATCTTTGATGACATCCTGAAAGTTTTTCATAAACCCATATCCGAAGCGGGCATCCGGCGGGACAATCATCGAATAATAAAACAAATTTGTGCCGGCGACATGGGTCATTTCCGTTTCACCTTCATACCCGAAAGGCTCACCGGTAATAGCCATTTCCGCTGCTTCTCCATGAAAAAGGAAATAAACGACGCTGTCATTCTCCACAATCGGGAAAGAAGATTGACTGGCTAAAAAGTGATTAATTTTCTCCGTTTTATTCGCGGTATTTTCCAGGGAATTCAAAAACTTATTAAACTCTGTATTTGCAATTATTTTTTCCCCTGCTGAAATTTCGGCCACTTGACCGGTATCGCTGCCCAAACGAAGCGCGGCAATTTCCCCATGGCTGCGGGTATAAATTCGTCCATTTGCAACGACCGGGGCATTCCAGGCAAGATCTTCAAATACTTCTATGCCGGTCATTTCTTCAAATCCTTCCGGTGATGCTTTTCCAATTGCCAGCCGCCCTTTTTTGGTCTGAATAATCAGATGCCCGTCGGCAATAATCGGAAAACCATCGCCGGGTGAGCGGGACTTCCAGCGCACCTTGCCATCTTCCGCATCGATACAGGTTAGAAAAGCACCGCTGTAACCATATATATTCCCATCCCAGTAAACCGGTAGAGAGTAGGTATTTTTGATCCCGCGGGAGGTCCAGAGGATTTCCGGGACAGTCTGCCCATTCCCGGTTTTCATCTGCAACATAATCGATTCACTATGTTTATATTTCAGGAAGATTCGATTATCCGGCAATAAGATCGGATTCATGCTGCCACCGCCGGTATCACCGGCATTGCCAAGATGTTCATACGCCCAGCGCAGCTCACCATTTGCCGGCCGTACGGCATAAAGCAACTCCCGGGAAGGCCCCAGCAACAGCGAAACCCCATTAATTTCAGTAATCACCGGCGTTTGATAGCGAATCTCGCTATCTCCAACTGCCCAAATTTTCTGTCCGCTTAATTTATCCAGGGCAAGCAGCGCATTGCCGTCCGGCCCACCGGCCGCGATGATCAGTAGATTGTTATGAACAAGCGGCGCAGTGGCAAAACCATAGAACGGCTGCCGGGCCTGCACGCTTTCCAGCAAATTTACTTGCCAGATCCGTTTGCCATCTGATAGAGACAGTGCGAACAAAATGCCCCGGGGACTTAACCCGTAGACGCGATCCTCCTCAATCAGCGGTGTAGATAGTGGACCGTCCTGAGAGCCGAAGCGCCCGACAAAGACAGAATCTATGGCATAGCGCCAGCGCTCCTCACCAGTCGTTGCATTTAGGGTGATGAGATAATTGTCGGCCTTATCGGCAAACATTGTAACCGCATAATTTCCCGCGACGGAAACGGCGGAATATCCCGGTCCGAGCGGCCGTTTCCACACGACCTGCAGTTGTTCGCCTTTATTTTTAGTAAACAGTTCGCTGCCGCTCACGGTACTGTTGGAGGCGCTGCCCCGCCATCCCGGCCAATCCTGCCCGGCTAGGTTTCCAGAAAAGCACAGGAAAATGATTACAGTGAAAATGAATTGGGGAGAGCATACAGTCCCAGGATTCTTAGCGTAAGTATTCACTCAAACACCTCAATTTTAGACATCCGTCTAGGGATGATTTGTGGTTGCGATTGTTTTCGTTAATAAATATCGATTATTCAGTTAGTATAATATTGCAGGCACTAAAGCGCAAAAAAATAGCGTATTTTTAAAGCAGTGCAGCCATATAAGATGTCTATTTTCCGGAAGGACGCCAGCTGGGAGTAATATCCATTGCAGGATGATTGGTGATTCTGAGAAGATTATCGCCATCGATACCACTCACATAAATTTCCCAGTTACCATCCCGGTCGGAAGCAAAGACCAAGCTGTTGCCGTCAGAAGACCAGGACGGCCATTTATCATCGGCACGATTGTCCGTTAACTGCCGGATTTGTTTATCTGCCAGATTGTAGAGATAAATTTCATTATCACCATCCCGGTCGGAAACAAAGGCGATGCTGCCGCCCTCGGGAGACCAGGCGGGCCAGGCGCCGGCGGTTTTTCCAGCGGACAGCGGACGGGCATTGCTGCCATCGCTGTCCATCAGAAAGAGCTCACTTTCGCCGGTACGATCGGAAACGAAGACGATTGTTTTCCCATCCGGAGACCAGGCAGGTAAATTATCGTTTGCGGCGTTATTGCTTAAGTTCCTTTGATTGCTGCCGTCCGTATTCATTATGTAGATTTCCGTCTGGCCGTCCCGACCGCTGCCAAAAACAATTTCCCGCCCATCGGGAGACCATTTCGGATAGGAATCCCAGGATGCGCTATTGGTCAGCTGTTTGGCGTTGTTACCATTGGCATCCATCGTCCATACTTTCCACCAGCCTACTCGCTCAGATGTAAAGACAATACGCTTTCCATCCGGGGACCAGGCAGGATAGGCATCGTGGGCGGCATGATCGGTAATTCGCAGTAATTTTTCACTGGCCAGCGAATAACGATAAATCTCCCGCGCGCCATCTCTGCGGGATTGAAAGGTAATTTCTCCGTGGGCAATTGAATGGTTTGCAGTTGCAGTTTGAGCTATCATTGGGGAATGCCAAAAGACGAGGAAAGCAAAAAGCAGCGCACCAGTGCGGATTGCTATATTTTTCACGGGAAGCTCCGATTTGTGAGTTGAATAGATATTTTTACAAGTTCACATACGGAGGATTAAGGTAGATTGTTATTTGTTTAGATACAAATATATTTGATGGCCGGTCCAGACAATACCACCCGATTGAAATTACCTCACATTCATCCGACCCAATTTAAAACGGCCGCAGCAGCAATTGCCACCGGGCCGTTTTTTGCACTCAAAATTCGCTAAATTTTAAAATTATTTTAGCAAGGTTATTTTATGGGTTTTGGTGAATTTTGCAGTACTTAACCGAACCAGGTATAACCCGCTGGCCAGGTTTTGCGCATTCCAGCGTACTTCATGAATACCTGCCGGACGGACATCACTGACCAATTTTTCGACCAGTTGCCCGCGCGCATCACTCGATCCATATTTATGATCAATTGAGTGACTTCGGCCGAGCAAGTGGCCGCAATACAGGTTGAGTGCGTAAGAGGCGAATATGCGCGGGTTGATCATTCCTGTGATTCTCGTCGGTTTGCTCGCGATCGGGAGCATGATCCCCGCAAGCCAGCACACGGTCGGCTCGATCCGCTCGATCGACAGCGAGACGCGGACGCTGACCCTCGACAACGGGTCGATATTCTCGCTGAGGAAACGGATCGACGAGGACGCCCTCGCCGTCGGCGAAAGGGTG
>JAUIFT010000532.1 GCA_030430345.1 Calditrichia bacterium
TTCTCACTCCAGGAAGGAAATATGTTTGCCCTCCTCGGCCCAAACGGCGCCGGAAAAACCACTACCATGAGAATGATCATGAACATTATTTTACCGGACAGCGGCAGCATAAAACTGTTCGGAGAAACTTTTCAGGAATCGCACAAAAACCGCATCGGTTATATGCCGGAAGAGCGCGGCCTGTACGGGAAAATGAAAGTGCTCGATCACATTCAATTTCTCGGGGAAATGAAAGGCATGTCCCCGGCACAGGCGAAGAATACCGGACAGGAATGGCTGGAAAAATTTGGCCTGAGCGATCGCGCGAAGAAGAAAGTGCACGAACTCTCCAAAGGCATGCAGCAAAAAGTGCAGTTTATCGGCACAGTGGTGCATTCCCCGGATTTAATGATCATCGACGAACCGTTCTCCGGCCTCGATCCGGTGAACACCAAGTTTATGAAAGATGTACTGCTGGATATGAAACGTCAGGGAACGACGATCATCCTCTCCACCCACCTGATGGACCAGGCGGAAAAACTCTCCGACGAAATCTGCCTGATCAACAAGGGCGAAATATTGCTGCAAGGCACGGTTAATGATGTCAAGCGCGCCCATACCAATAATGCCGTCACCGTCGGCTACAGCGGCGACGCAGCCTTCATCAATAATTACGATATTGTCGAGTCGGTCAACGATTACGGCAATTACATGGAAGTACGCCTGAAGGACGATACTTCCCCCGGTAAACTGTTCAAACGCCTGGCCGGCGAAAATATTGATGTCCACCGTTTTGAAACAGCGGAAATGACCTTAAACGAAATTTTCATACAGCAGATCGGGGGGGCGGAAGCATGAAGAAGACACTAACGATTATCAAACGCGAATTCATGACAAAATTATTCAACACAGGCTTTCTGATCAGCACCTTGCTCGGTCCGATTTTTATTATGGGGATTTATTTTATTCCTTCTTATTTCCGGGGCCAGTCGGCAGAAGAGCAATTGGTTATTCAGGTCGTGGATTATTCTCAATCTCTCGGCAATCAGCTCCCGGAAATGTTTAGCGATACCAATGCCGATGGACAGGCGCGTTTTGTCGTTTCTCCGCTGTCCCCGGCGTCTTACGAGGCCGA
Source organism: Calditrichia bacterium (assembly GCA_030430345.1). Next base: position 1,115 of record JAUIFT010000532.1, read on the forward strand.
TCAGGAGACTTTTTATCAGGCAGTGGAAGAAAATTATGTAGATGCCATTTTGGTATTGCCCGCCGATTTAAGCAGCGGTGAAATGATTTATATCTCCGCGGAAGGACGCCAGTCGGTATCCACCCGAATTTTCATCGAACGGATTCGGGCAACGATCAATCAACAACGCCTGACCAATGCCGGCCTCGATCCGGGAGAAGTTTCCCGCCTTACCGCGCCACTGGCATTAGAAACTATCAAACTATCCGGCGGAGAAGCATCTGCTGATGGTGGTACCAATCCGGTCGTTACTATTATCTTTCTCACTATCCTCTATATGACCATCCTGGTCTATGGCGCCAGTGTGATGCAAGGTGTCGTGGAAGAAAAAACGTCCCGGATCATGGAGGTTCTGCTTTCCTCCGGTAATTCATTTCAATTGATGATGGGTAAACTATTTGGTGTTGGCGGGATCGGCCTTACGCAATATCTGATCTGGTCCGCGGCGGCCTTGATTGCTTTCCAATTTGCCGGTAGCGGGGATCATTTTCTCGCTTCTGCAAACGTAACCGCCAGTACCCTGTTCTTTTTTATTCTCTTCTTCCTGCTCGGTTATTTCCAGTTTTCCACGCTGTATGCGGCCGTAGGGGCAATGTGCACCACCCAGGAAGATGTGCAATCTTTATCTACGCCAGTTACATTGTTTATCATTCTGCCTTTCCTGATAACAATCTCGCTGGAGCCATCTTCCAACCTGGCCCAGGTATTATCACTGATGCCATTCTTTGCGCCAATGCAAATGTTCCTGCGTATTGAACAGGCGAATCCGGCGACCTGGGAAATTTTGCTAAGCATCGGTATTAATGTGCTGGCGATATTATTTTTTACCTGGATCGCGGCAAAGATTTACCGGGTTGGCAGCCTGATGTATGGAAAAAGACCGTCGCTGGGTGAAGTGTTGCGTTGGGTGAGATACTAGGTATTTAGGGGGTTAGGCATTTAGGGATCTAGGGGCTTAGGGTTTTAGATATGAAATACGTCGAAAGAAGGTCTTACCTAATCCCCTAAAAACCAACCCCCCTGATCCCCTGCTCCTCTACATTTCCAACACATAATGCTGCCGGACATCTTCCGGTAATGCCTCCATAATTTCATTCACAAAACCGTTGCCGTATTTGATGCAAAAATAGAGCATGTTAATGACCCGTTCCTGGTAATTTCCTTCCGGCAGCAGGTTATCAAGCACTTTTTCTATCTGCCGCACCTGCACCTGATTTTTCTCTTCCAGGGAGCGCTGAATCCGCTCTCCCAATTTCCGAAAACTCCCTTCGATATTCTGACGGGTTTTTTTGAGGGGATTTAACAGCGTCTGGTCATGATTTTCGATCGCCTCCTGAAGGGCATTGAGCGCGGCAGTGATTTGCGCTTCGCTGTCATTACGGGCATTAAACAAAGTTTGATCGGCATTTTCGGCAATAAATGTTTTCACAAAATCCGGACGGCGGGCAAGCATGGCCGAGTATTCCAGCTGATTTTTCCGCATCGGTTTCTGGAGTTTTGATTCCACAATCGTAAGGCTGTGACGCGGATAAACTACCGGCATACTCATCTGAAAAGCTTCATAAAGCGGCGCTAATTGGGCAAAGTAGGAGATTTCGCCCGGTCCACCGACATAGGCAATGGTAGGCAATAGTGTATCCTGCAATAGCGGCCGGGTGCTGACGTTCGGCAGTAACGCCCCTTCTCCCCGGTCCAGAGCAGCTTGTAAATCCGCTTTGCTGACCGGTTTCTTTTCCCCGGGATAATTCAGCAGAAAATCACCGGCGGGATCCTGATCAATCCGCACTCGCCGTCCGGCTGAATCCTGGAAAAACAGGAGGGTTTGCTGAGGTACAAACTGAACCTGCGGGGTGTATCCGGCTGCGTCGAGTGCTGCATTCCGGATGTTCATTTGCTCTTCCAACTCGTTCGATCTTTCCAGCACCTCCTGAAAAAGCGGACCGGCCAGGTCAATCACCCGGGCATCGCCGGGATTGAGTAATATTAATCCATGTTCTCCGAAGAAAGACATTAACATTTGGGCAAAGCCATTGGCATAGCTGGCATCCCCGGAAAGATACCCGGCAAAAAATCGCTCAATTGCATCATCTTTAAAATCATTGTCATAGAAGTCTTCGCGGATCTGAGCTTGCCACTCCTCCAGGGCGGGCGCGACCGGTCGGCGGCCAAACGACATTTGTATTT
>JAUIFT010000533.1 GCA_030430345.1 Calditrichia bacterium
GTATGTGCTGCAATATCTTTATCGGGCGATACATCCTGGCGGACAACAATCCCTTAAGGGAAAAACGGTGATGATTACTGCCGGCGGCACCAGGGAATACCTGGACCCGGTGCGAATGTTGACCAATCGCTCCAGCGGTAAAATGGGCTTTGCCCTCGCCTGGGAAGCCTTCGCCCGTGGTGCTAAAGTCATCCTCGTGCATGGACCGGGCAGTATCACACCGCCGGTTGGTGTCGAAAATATTCCGGTCGTTTCCGCGGAAGATATGTATCAGGCCGTTTTAGCAAATTTTGCCGACTGTGATATTTTTATCAGCGCAGCTGCAGTCGCGGATTATCGTCCTGATTCCTTCTCGAAGGACAAGATCAAAAAAGGGAAAGGACCGACGAATTTCCCAATGCGAAGGACCACTGATATTTTGCAATCAATGGGGGAGCGGAAGCAAGCCCATCAAACATTGATCGGATTTGCTGTTGAAACAGTTAACCCAGAGGAAAATGCCCGGAAAAAGCTGCAAAAAAAGCAGCTGGATATGATTGTCCTGAATAATCCGCACGTCAAGGGGGCCGCTTTTGAAGGGGATACGAATCAGGTCACGCTGATCACTAAAGATGATGCACAACCGGTCGAGATGGGATTCAAACTTGATATCGCCAGAGAGATTTTTAATGCAGTGATTACAAGGGGCAAATAATATGAGCCGGGAAGTTTTTGATAAATTAAACGGTTTTCTGAATTGGTACCAGGATCTGTATGGCAAGGAATGGTTCGTCAAAAATGGCGAAATCCTGGAAGCTATTCGCAATGGCGAAATTGGTTTGTCCCCACTGAAAGTGTTTAAAGGACGTATTCAGGATTGCCAAAAATGTTCGCTCGGAAAAACCCGGAAAAATTTTGTGTTTGGACATGGCAACGAAAACGCGGATATCATGTTTATCGGGGAAGCGCCCGGTCATGAAGAAGATAAGCAGGGATTACCCTTTGTTGGAAAGTCCGGGCAACTGCTCAACCAGATGCTGGAAAAGATCAGCCTGAAGCGAGAAGACGTCTTCATCGCTAATATCCTGAAGTGCCGGCCACCCAATAATCGCGACCCGCTGCCGGAGGAAGTCCGTACCTGCATTCCATATCTTCACAAACAAATCGAGATGATTCAGCCAAAAGTTTTAATCGCATTGGGAAGAGTCGCTGCACAAAATTTGCTGAAATCGCAGGAAAGCTTAACCCGCTTAAGAAACCGGTCCTGGCAATATCAAAATATTCCCTTGATCGTTACTTTTCATCCCGCCTATATTTTAAGAAATATGAGTGCGCTCGATGACGGGGTTGGGGACTTGCAACTGGCTGTCGCTCAATATGAAAAAGTACGCTAGAATTTAGAAATGATAGCCGCTGTTTAATTAAGAGAATTATTCACCAAAGATTGATTAATAGAAGGACCTGGTATGGCTAGAAAGTCGAAAAAGACGCCATCAGATGAAGCGCTACAGTTTGGAGGGAAATTACCACCGCAGGCAGTCGACGTCGAACGTTATATTCTCGGTGCAATTCTGCTCGACAAAGAAGCGGTGGCCGTCGCGCTGGAGGAAATGGAAGAAATCTTCTTTTATCGGGATGCCCACCGCCAAATCTTTGAAGCCATGCTTTTACTCTATCGGAAAAACGAACCGATAGATTTAATTACCCTCACCGAGGAACTCCAAAAGATGGAACTCCTTGAAGCGGTTGGTGGTGCCCATTATCTCGCTGAATTGGCCTCAGCAATTCCTTCTGCAGCAAATATCGAATATCATATTCAAATCGTTAAGGAAAAGGGGCAATTGCGTCGCCTTATTCGCTCCTGTAACGACATCCTGAAAGATGCTTATGACAGTCAGGCGGATGTAGAAGGAGTGATGAGTAAAGCCCAGCAGGAAATTTTTGATCTGCTGAAAGACCAAAAACAAAAGACTTACCAGGACATCAACTCGGTACTGAACGAGACCTTTGCTGAAATCGAGCGTTTACATCACCTGGACCATACCGGTATTATCGGCGTGCCCTCCGGATATAGTGATCTCGATGGCATGACGGCCGGCTTCCAGAAGGGCGACCTCATTATCCTTGCCGGGCGGCCTTCCATGGGGAAAACGGCGTTTTGTTTGAATCTGGCGCGAAATGCCGCCATCGAGGGTGGGTTCGGAATTGGCATTTTTAGTCTGGAAATGAGTGCAATGCAACTGGTGCAAAGGATGCTTTGTGCGGAGGCGGAAATCGACTCTCAACGACTGCGAACCGGTCGGCTCCGTGAAGATGAGTGGCCGAAATTATCCCGAAAAGCCGGCGTGCTGGCAGAGTCTCCCATATTTATCGATGATACCGCTGGCCTGGATGTGCTAAAGCTGAGCGCCCGTGCCCGGCGAATGGTGCTGGAACAAAATGTCGGTCTGATCATTGTAGACTACATGCAGCTAATGGAGGCGCCGAAAGGATTCGATAATCGCCAGCAGGAAATCTCCTTTATTTCCCGTTCGTTGAAAGGGCTGGCCAAGCAGTTGGACGTGCCGGTGATCTCCCTGTCCCAACTTTCCCGTGCGGTTGAATCCCGTCCGGATAAACGCCCGATGCTCTCAGACTTACGTGAAAGTGGGGCCATCGAGCAAGATGCGGACCTGGTTATGTTTGTCTACCGGGAAGAATTCTATATTAAAGATCACGATGATCCCCGTTTTGCCGAAGTGGAAAATATGGCGGAAATTATTATTGGGAAACATCGTAATGGTGCGGTGGGAACGATAAAGTTAACCTTCCAGAAAAATTTCGCCAAGTTTCTTAATTACATGTCCGATGATAGCGCCGGATTCGGCCAATCCGTGGAGTTTTAGCGTGAGTGATCTTTTTGATGGTCAGCTGCCGGCAATGCTTAAGTTGCTGGACGATGATAATCCGGAAATCCAGAAGCTCCTTCGCGAAAATATTCTCCAGAATGCATTAGCGGTGATATTGCAAAAAGATTTATTGCTGAAGCAGTTGGAAAAATCCGATGCGAATCGATTGAAGGGATTTCTGCGCGAATTGCATATCCCGATCGTAACTGAGGCGATTGAATCGCTTCTGGCGGCAAAAATGGATGACATTGATCTGGAAAACGGGGCAATGATTCTTTCCTACTGGTTTGACCCCGATACCTCCTGCACATCGCAAAAGCTTCATCTGGACATGCTCGCTGATGATATTGCCGGGATACTACCGGAAAATGCCGCGGGAATCGATGTGATTGGGCATATGAGCAATTATCTTTTTGCGAAAAAATTTTTTCGGGGGAATACCAGCGATTATTATAATCCG
>JAUIFT010000534.1 GCA_030430345.1 Calditrichia bacterium
GGACGATATTCATTACCCGCTGATTGAGAAGGCCATCCTGCAAATTGTAAGTGGCCATCTCGATACCGTCATAGCGCACTACTCCGGAAGAATATATGCCGATCCAGATATATCCGAGGTCATCCTGAAATACAGAAAAAGCAGAGGCTGAAGGGAGGGGATTAATCTCTCTTTCCGGGGTAAAGGAAACGAATGGCAATTCCTGCGCCTGCGCCCAGAGCTGGACTGCTAAGAGTAGTAGTATGAAGCGTGTAAATTTCTGAAGACCAGGCATTATTCTTCCAGTGGTTTCGGCGGTTGAAAAAGGGTTATCCACGGAAAAGTATAACATTCCGGCAGGGAAAATCCAACGAACTGTTGGGATTTCGAAGTTTTAGAAGTTGGCTAATGCCGTTTCCCGGGATAGGCTCAAACTGCCGCCGCCGGGAGTAATGTTTTGCCATTATTGGCCAGGAGCTGTTCTAATAACCATTGATATTTTCCGGCGGCGTAAGGAATACCGGATACCGTTTCCTTACTGTTTTTAATGCGATATACCTGCACGTAACGATCAAAAATATAAAGGGAGATATACCTGGTGAGCATTTCCGTATCATAGGGATAAACAGAGCGATAGCCGGTGAGGAAATCCCCAAGAAGCTTCAGGGCTCGTTTCCAGGGAAAAAAAAGCGCCACGCGGGTGAGAAGGATATCGCTGCAAACCCGGCTCAGGTCGTTGTAGCGGGAACCACGGCCGATGGTTTCAAAATCCAGTAAGGCCACCTTTTCCTCATGAGAAAAAATATTTCGAAAGGTGCAGTTTCCGTGTACGATACTAAGTTCCGTTTCAAAAGAGTCACTGGCCTCGTACCAGGCGGCAATTTGTTCGCTTATTTTGTCGTGCTTCTTTACCCGGGTCAGGCGGCGCTGTAAAGTATTTGCAAGACCGGATTTTAAATCCCGGGTATCAAAATCCTGCCCGCTTTTATGAAAATGTCCGAGGATAATACCGCAGCGGTGGAAGTTTTCCCGCAGCATATCGAATCCACTGGCAAGCGGGTGAAAGCAGGTGCGGTAAAGATGATAGTTGATCTGTTGCCCGGGGATTTCTGACACAAGAATATAACCGGCGTCGATAGATGCACGAACTGCTTCCGGGTGCAGATAATATCCGAGGTTCCGAAAATTATCGCGGATAAACTGGTAACCGATAATCTCTCCCTCGATGCCTTTCCGGTGCTCGCTGCAAACGACCTTTAGAAACCAGACGTTCTCATTGGCAGTTACCCGGTAAACCGCATTTCGGCCTTGTTGCAGCAATTCAAATGAGACGCCATTCAGATGGCCTTTTTTGCCCAATGCACAATTCCGGAGCGAGTCGATATGATTCTCAATTAGTAAACAAATGGTATCGGTCTGCCGGGAAATCGCTTCATTTTCTCCGACGGATAGAATGGTCAAACCATTATTCTGCTGCTTCATTATACTGTCCTTTTCGTGGTGAAAAATTTAATGCGGCAATGATTGAAAGTGCAGCCATTATCGGCATGTGATAGCGTGGCTGACTTTCGAATACACTATGAATAACCACCAGAAAAAGCACTGAATACAGCAAAGTTGCACCGAGGGCGCTGCCGGTAAAATAATCCCTCCAGCGGATCAGGGCGATTAACACAAGGAACCAGACAAGCATCCACCAGAGCGTAGATCCCATACTTAATAATTCGTAAAGCATCCCCTTCTTTTCGCCGTGCGCTTTCATGCTCCACTTGACCCCGGTATTATCCTGGCCCATAAAGATGCGCAGCTTGTTCGCGGAGAGCATTAAAAATTTGTCGGGGTTTTCCCGAACCCATTCTTTCCCCCAGTCGTAACCGGTTTTGTTCCAAAGCAGTTCGTCGTGGAGATACTGATCCAGATCTTTTTCTCCGCGGGCAGTATAGGTGCCGCTGGCAAGCGGGTTATTTGAACGGTAAAAATTGCTGCCGCCATTGGTGGAAACGGCAACGAAGGTATCAAAGACACTATAATTGCGGGCGCTCCAGGGAGCGATAGTAAGCACCATAAACACTGTGCCGATCGCCGTTAACTGAACGCCCTTTGCAAAATCTTTCCTGTTCATAAGGCTATAGAGGAACCAGAAAAAAGGAAAGACCATCAGGTTTGCGCGAATCAATGTGCCGAGGCCGGTTAAGATGCCGGCAAAAGCCGCATCTTTCCAACCGGAAGTATGCGCTCTGTCAAACAGCCAGATAATGCCAATCATAATCAGCATGAAAACATATTCGGTGGCTGAAAGCGGCACAAAAGTAAAATACGTCGGCCAGACAGCAAGTAGGAAAGAAGCAACTAATGCAGAGAGGTAACCGCCAATTTTTAGCGATAACCGGTAAACGATCATGCTGGTGAGTATATAGAAAATGGTATTTGTCAGTACCGTAATCCAGGGATGCGGCCCAAGGACTTTCATGAACAGCCCAAGCAGCACTGGATATCCCGGCGGGCGATAGGCATACAATGTATGGCCCTGAAAGTTTTCAAAGTAGCGGCTGGTTTCCGCGAATTGGATGGCCAGTTTCCAGTATTTTTCATAATTGGAAAGTTGAACCGGCGGATAAATCAGACTCCAGCCGACCCGTAAAACGATTCCGAGGATGACAATTCCCCAAAACAATTTTTTAGCATTTGGCGTTACCTGATTTTCCCAGTTTGCGGTTTCCAGGCGGAAATTACTCAGGGCAAACCAGATCGTAAAGGTCGATATTCCCAATCCTAACAGAATGGAGATGAGTGTGGGCAGGCTTTTTATTTCTCCCGGCGCGAAAAAGAACACCAGGAAGCCGACAATGGCAAAAGCCGAAAATGCGCCATAACGCAGCAGCATGCCGGTTTGATCGATAATTCGTTGCATGATTTTACTCGGTTTTTTTGATCGTATTGCTTAGACAGATGGTTCTATACTGGCGATTCTGCTATTAATGTGAATCGTCAATATCAGATCAGGTAACTACTTTCTCGATGATAAAGCGTGGGCGTGCTTTCGTTTCACTGTATATTTTTCCCAGATATTCACCGATGACGCCAAGGGATAGAATCTGGACGCCGCCAAAGAAGAAGATCGGCAGCACGGTTGAGGTCCAACCCGGTATCGCCCGGTCCAGCACTGCCCAAACGAAAAATACCCATCCTGCGGCCAAAAAAGTGGTGATAAAGGTAATGAAACCCATGATGGTAATTAGTTTTAGCGGCACGGTTGAAAAGGAAGTGATCCCGTTCCAGGCAAAAGCGAGCATCTTTTTCAGCGGATACTTGGATTCACCGGCAAAACGTTCTGCACGA
>JAUIFT010000535.1 GCA_030430345.1 Calditrichia bacterium
GATGGATAATCACTTTCTTAACCGCGATGATGCTAAATCTAACCGCCGGAGAGTATGACCTTCGGATGGTCATTGAAATGGCGGAAAAGAATAACATTGCGATAAAACTGGCGCAGGCCGATCTAAAAATGGCTTCCGCAGAAAAGCTGCAGGCATTTTCAGACGCTTTTCCCAAAGTTGATGTCGATGCCGGCTATAACCGTAACTTCAAACAGAACCGTTTTTTCTTTACCGTGGAAAACCCGGAAACCGGCGAGCTGGAGACCTCCAGTTTTCAGACTTCTTTTAACAATGAATTTTCGATGAACGCGATTCTGCGGCAGACGCTTTTCAGCTTTGAAGTTGGCTACGCATTGCAAGCCGCAAATCGTTTAAAGAAACTTACTACTTTCGGTTTCGAATCTGTGCGGCAGACAACGGTTACCCTTGCCAAACAGGCATTTTACCAGACGTTGTTGCTGGAAAAAGTTGCGGAAGTTGCCAGGGATTCCGAGTCGAGCGCGAAAGAGAATTATGAAAATATTAAAGCGAAATTCGATGCCGGTATTCTCTCGGAATTCGATCTGCTCCAGGCGGAAGTGCGTTGGCAGAACAGCATTCCCCAGACCATCGAAGCGAAGAAGAATTATGAACAGTCGCTCAACAATCTGAAGATGATGATTGGCGTTTCCATCGATGAAGAAATGACCTTGAAGGGATCGATCGGCAGCATTCCGAATCTCCCGGAAGCACCCTCTATCGATGAAGTGCTTGGTCGCCGCCCGGACTACAATGCCTTGGTCTGGCAAAAACGCCTGCAGGAAACCAACGTTAAGGCAAAGAAGGCGCTTTACCTCCCCCGCCTGGAAGGCACCCTGCGCTACAGCTACTCGGCAACCTCAGATGAATTCAAGCTGGAACAGGATAACGATAACATCGTTCTGGGACTGAATCTCAGCATCCCGATCTTTTCCGGTGGATATAATGCTGCCCAGGTGCGGAGAGCCCGCGCGGAAGTGGACAGAGTTGATGCGCAAATTAGTGAAGCAAACAGTAATATCCGGATCGAACTGGCCAATATTTACCTTCGCTTGCAGGAAGCCAAAGAGCGTGTCGAAGCCACGATGAAAGCAGAAAGCACTGCCCGGCGCGCGTTTGATATTGCCGAGACCCGGGTCGATAACGGCCTTTCCACCCAGGTTGAGCTGAAGGACAGCCGGGTAGCGCTGGATCAGTCGCAGGTAAATTATTACTCGGCCATTTTCGATTATCTCTCGGCTTATTTTGACTGGCAGCTTGCCACTGGCGTTGTGCCAACCAATCCGGAATAAACAGGATCACTTTAAAAGTTTAAAAGTTTAACGGAAAAAATTTAATAGTAAGTAAGAACATAAATGATAATTAAACGATTTACTCACATTACATTTACAGGAGTTTACATGCAACGAGTATGCATATTTGCTTTGCTGATGATCGCGTCATTCTTCCTGATGCAATGCACAGACGAAGGCAACGCAGAATCGAAAACGGAAGAAAGCACTGAACGCTCCATTCCGGTGAAAACCATGCAGTTGCAAAAACAATCCTTTGCGAATTACCTGGAAGTCACTGGTGTTGTTCACGCCCGCAATCACGTTAAAATTGTAGTGGAAGAACCAGGTATTTTACGGAAGGTTATTGTCGATAAAGGCCGCTATGCCAGCGCCAATGATACCCTGGCTGTACTGGAAAATAAAGTACTGGAAGCGCAGTATGAGCAGGCGCGAGCCGCATTACAGCAAGCAGAATTGGAATATAAAAGCCGGGATGTTCTCTATAAAAAACGGGCTATTTCCGAGAACGAGTTTCTCGGTGCCAAGTATAGCCTCAATGCTGCAAAAGCAGCTTACAACCTGGCAAAAGTGCGCTATGAAAAGCTTTTTATCACTGCACCGCTACGTGGTATCGTCAACGAGCGTTATTACGACCTCGGCGCTTATGCCAATGCGATGACCCCGATCTTCGAATTTATTGATAATGATTATCTGAAGATCCGTGCCGGTGTCGCCGAGCGTTTTCTCGGTGATATTAAAATCGGCACGCCGGTGGAATTAACCTTCGATGCATACCCGGATATGAAGGTTGAAGCAAAAGTATCCTTTGTTTCCCGGAGCATCGATCCTTCGAACCGCACTTTCCAGGTCGAAGTGGTAATCCCCAATAAAGGCCGGAAGCTGGCACCGGAAATGATCGCCAATGTACGGGTTTTGCGGGAAGAATTTCCCAACAGCATCGTCGTCCCGCTGGATGCCTTGATCGAATCGGAAAAAGGTTGGCATGTTTTTGTAGCCAGGCAAGACCGGGCGAAGAAAGTTGTCGTCAACCAACGGGCGATTTATCGTAACTCCGTGCTGGTCGATGGACTGTCCCCCAGCGACAAGCTGATTGTGGTTGGTCATCGTAATTTAAGTGACGGTACTTTACTGGATTTTAAAAACTAGCAGAAATTAAGAGGAAAGCATGAAAATTACCAATATATCACTGGGTCATAAAACCAGTGTTTTTGTGCTACTGACGATCATTACTATCGGCGGATTGATTTCCTATAATAGCCTGCCGGTAGAATCCTTCCCGGATATCAAACAGCCGATTGTCTATGTAGCAACCCCTTATGTCGGGGTATCTCCACTGGACCTCGAAACGTTGGTATTGGAACCCCTGGAAGATAAACTGGAAGAAATTTCCCAGGTAGAAGAAATGACCTCAAAGGCAACGGAAGGGTATGCCAGCATTACAGCCACTTTCGAACCGAATATGGATGTGGATGAAGCAGTGCGGAAAGTGCGGGAAAAGGTCGATCAGGCCAAACCGGAATTGCCGCGCGATCTCGATGATCCGATTGTACAGGAAATCAATTTCGAAAACGTCCCGATCATGATCGTTAGTATTACCGGTCAGGAATCGCTGGTTAAACTGAAAAAGATCGCCGAGGATTTGCAGGATATTATTGAAAGCGTTCCCGGCATTCTGGAAGTAAATATCACCGGAGGGTTGGAACGGGAAGTGCGTGTCGATGTTAATCCGGCGCGCCTGAAGTATTACAACATTGGCGTGGAAGATGTTACCAAGGCGATTCAGCAGGAAAATCTCACCATTCCTGGCGGCTCGACGGAAAGCGCTGATCTCAAATGGACGGTACGGGTACCGGGCGAGTTCAGTTCTTTGCAGGAACTGGAGAACATCGTCGTGGAAACCAAGAATGGTACGCCGATATCTCTTTACGCCCTCGCCGATGTTTATTTTGGTTTTACAGACGAAACCAGCTTCTCCCGCCTGAATGGTAAATCCAGCG
>JAUIFT010000536.1 GCA_030430345.1 Calditrichia bacterium
TTGAAAAACTCGATGCTCATTTTATGGGACTTCATTACATCGCTTTTGCTATGATTAACCTCAGACACGTCGTCGATGGAAAAGTTTAAATCAGTTCTATAAAACAGAGGAAGCAATGCCAGAATTACCGGAAGTGGAAACGATTCGACGGCAACTTTTACCCTTATATCGGGGAAAAGAGATTGCCGATGTAAGGCTGAAAACGCCCCAGCTGCTTCAAAATTGTGAGCCGGCTTTTTTTTGTGATGCGTTGCGCGGTCAAACAGTTGAGAATATGAGCCGGAAGGGAAAGTTTCTGATCGTGGAGTGTTCTCATGCTTTTCCGGTATTTCACCTGGGGATGTCCGGTATTTTTTTGAAAGATCCTGCAGAATCCCGTTATCCGCAGCATATTCACCTGGATATTGATTTTACTGATGGCAGCACGCTTTATTTCCAGGATATGCGGAAATTTGGGAAAATCTGGTTATACCATGAATATCCGGATTTGCCAAACCTGGGAATTGATCCAATTAGCGGAGATTTAAGCGAAGCGCAATTGAAGGCATTCCTGGGGAAGCGCAGTATTGGGATGAAGAACTTCCTGATGAATCAGAAGCCGATTACCGGTATCGGAAATATTTATGCGAGCGAAATTCTTTTTCGGGCGGGGATATCGCCTTACCGGAGAACGGATGAAGTGAATGCGGCTGAAGTAAAAGCTTTGCACGAATCAATCCATACGATTCTCGAAGATGCGATAGCGCGTTTTGGAACGACATATAGTGCTTACCGAACTGTTGAGGGGGAAAGTGGTACGAATCAGGACTTTCTGAAAGTGTATCAACGGGAAGGGCTTCCCTGTACGAAATGTGGGCGCAGCATCCAGAAAAGCGTGATTGGCAGTCGCTCAACATTTTTTTGCGAGAATTGTCAACAGTGAGTAAAATCAATGCAGAAAACTGTGTTATATTGTATCTAATAATGATAAACTATAGGGCGTGTTGACATTCGGCCAATATCACAAATTTTGAGCGATTTTCTTGCCGAATGCGACGCTTTTTGAGTCGCGATGCGGTGTATCTCGCGAAAAAAGCAACAAAATTCGGCGTGAAAAGCGCCAAAAAGTGGGGTGTTGGATGAATGTCAACACGCCCTAAAGTCTATCCCGGATGGATAGCAGCGTTCTTTGTAACAGGGATCGATAGAGAGAGGGTATATGTCAGGTCAAGTCAAATACTCATTACCGATAGGCACGCATCTGCGGGAATATCTGATTCAGGATGTCCTCGGTGTCGGTGGCTTTGGTATTACCTATTTAGCTGAAGATACACATCTGAAGCGCAAGGTAGCTATCAAAGAATATTTTCCGGTGGAAATTGCCTGGCGGGACCATGATACCACAGTTATCCCCAAATCGAAAAACTTTGAGATACCGTATTCCGTCGGGGTAGATCGCTTCTTGCGGGAAGCACGGTCTTTAGCGCAGTTCGTTCACCCGAATATCGTTCAGGTAATGAATTTCTTCCCGGCGAATGGCACCGCCTACTTCGTGATGAATTACGTCGAAGGGGAAAGCCTGGCGGATTACCTGAAGCGGGAAGGTCCTCTTAAAGATGATCAATCGGTCCTCGATATTTTCCTGCCCATTATTAAAGGCTTACAGGCCGTACATCATAAAAATATTCTGCATCGCGATATCAAACCGGATAATATTTACCTCTGGAAGTTCGGAGATCCGATTCTCATCGACTTTGGCGCCTCCCGGCATGCCGTAGGGCATATTAGCAACCGAAGTCTTACCCTGGTGCTTACAGAGGGGTATGCGCCTTACGAACAATATCAGACAGACAGCAACAAACAGGGACCCTGGACGGATATTTATGCCCTTGGCGCAACAATCTATAAAACCATCACCGGCACCCACCCACCGAAGGCGCCGGACCGCCTCGGCCTCGATGGCGACAATGACCCCTTAGTGCCGCTGATAGAGTGCGCTACCGGGCGATTCAGCAAGAAACTGCTGAGAGCCATCGACAAATGCCTGGAAGTCTCCATCAAAAAACGTCCGCAAAATGTAGCAGAACTGGAGACGCTGATACAGGGTAATAAAAACAAACCATATATTCCTGTCGATAAACAAGTTACCCGCATCAATGTGCAGGCCCGGCCAGTGCCTGATGTTACCGTGGAAGAAACCAAAGCAATTCAGGAGCCGCGCTCCGTCTCCATCCGGCGTATTCTGGTAAAAGGCGGTACATTCTGGATGGGGGAAAAAAATGCCATTGGGTCGGACCGCCGGGCACATCGGGTTCGCCTGCGTGATTTTTTTATGAGCCCCACGCTGGTAACCAATCATCAATATGCTGCATTTTTGAATAATGCCGGAAACCACAAAGAGGGCGGCCGTTATTGGGTGAATCTTGATATGCCTGGCTGCGGTATCAAATGTTTGGATGATAAGTTTATTCCTAATCCCAACCTGGTGGATTCGCCGATCGTGAATGTCACCTGGTATGGCGCTCAGGCATTCTGCGAATGGGCCGGTGGGCGATTGCCCACGGAGGCGGAATGGGAATTTGCTGCCAGAAGCGGTGGCAAAAACGAAGTTTGGGCGGGCATCAGCAATGAAGATCAGCTGGATGAATATGCCTGGTATTACAAAAATTCCGGTGGCAAGGTGCATCCGGTTGGGTTGAAACGTCCGAACAGCCTCGGTCTGTACGATATGAGTGGTAATGTCGGTGAATGGTGCCTGGACTGGTACAACCGCGGATATTATCGCTGGTCTTCCGAAATGAATCCGATCAATACCGAGAAGGCGACTGATAAGGTGGTGCGCGGTGGTTCCTGGAATAACAATCCCCTGGGCATTCGCACCTTTTTCCGCGGGTTCATGGTGCCGAACAGCGGCTCCGGACGCATTGGTTTTCGAATTGTTTTTGATAAATAATTTTTAGCGTTACAGGGCGATTCCCGCCAGTAAATTCACCCTTCGACAAGCTCAGAAATAACCGCTCCGGGCCGCGAATAAAATACTTGATAAGCGCAGCCAAGTCCCTTACATTTATCTGCTTTAGTGGATCGATTATAAGAATTGAATACCCGGAAATTATTTGTTTGTCGATCCGATGACTCCGGGGAAAGAATAGAGAACCTGGCGTGTAAACTTACTGTTTTTCGAAATGGTTTTTTCAAGATATAACTGCAAGATTAACCAGAGCTTATCCCGCTAGAAAATACTGATAAGCCACTGCTCTTTTCGTCCAGTTTTGTGATGCCTGCTCTTGATGACGTTAAAATGAAAAGCTCAGGTGAGAGATGAA
>JAUIFT010000537.1 GCA_030430345.1 Calditrichia bacterium
CCAGTGCCAATATAGATGATATTTGTATTCTGCGGATGAATAGCGATTGAAGTAACACCCAGTACCGTGAGATCATCTGTCGTCGTTTCCCAGGTGCCGCCACGGTCATAAGAAACCCAGAAGCCGCCGGCTGGCGCGCCGATGTAAACGGTATTACTATCGAAAGGATCCACCGCGGTACAGTTTACCCGGCCAATACCCGGATTCCAACCAATTGCCTGCCAGGAATTTGGGCCGAGAGAACTCCAGTCCGAGTTGTTCGCAGCAGTTTCTCCAATTTGGTCCAGTGACTGCCTATATTGCTGATAAGCCTTTGCCGTCTGGTTTGGTGCCGGAATAACCCCACTGGGAAACACCCGCTGCTCCATGAAATATTCCCAGCGTTTGAATTGTTTCCAACCCTTTCCTCTCTCAATTTCCTTCCCTTCCCAGTAGTCGTTAAAGGACTGTTGAGTATCATAGAAGTTTGCGGATGGATCTTCCATCATCTCAACCCATTCCTGCGCAGAGACGCTAACCGATGCGAGAAAAAAGCCGCTTATAAGCAGTAACCAGATATAACGCATTACTATCCTCCGAAAATAATTATATATCCAAACCATTAGTTTTGTAAGTCCGCTATAACGACAGAAAATTCTGCCGTTCACTGCAAAAATGCTCATTTGTCTAATATTATCTACAGCTATTACCGAAAGCAATCCTAATCCCCTAAGTGATATTAAATTTGTTGGCTGTTATTAATCAATTGTTTTCATTCAGGTTGCTTTTGGGAGGGAAAGATTTATTTGCATAAATGGCCGGGAATTGATATTCTTTTGATCACAAGAATGGAAGTAAAATTGATATGAGCATGACACAAGCGGACAGAGATTCATTACTTGCCAGCTGGCAGCGCTTAACCGATACATTTCAGGTGCGTGCTACGGTGTCTGCGAAATTGTTTGAAGCGATGGCCCGGAAATATGATCATCCAACCCGCCATTATCATAATCTGCGCCATATTAGCGAAATGCTGGCGTTCATTGAAGTGCGGCAGGCGCAGATCAGTAGCTATCCCGCGGTTGCTTTTGCTGTTTGGTTTCATGACCTTGAATACAATACGCTGAAAGATGATAATGAGGAAAAAAGCGCCGCCCATGCCCGCAAGGCATTGGATAAAATGAAAATCCCGGCGGTCATTAGCGATTCGGTTCAAGAAATGATTTTGGCAACAAAAACGCATCGGGTGAAAAATTCCACGGAAGATATGAAAATTTTTGTAGATGCGGACCTGGCTATTCTGGCAGCGCCGCGCGAGCGTTACAAGGAATACAGCAGGCAAATTCGCCAGGAATATTATTGGGTGCCGTCGTTTATGTATGGCAGAAAGCGGATTGCCGTATTGGAGGAATTTCAGCAACGGGATCCGCTTTTTTACAGCGCAGGGATGATTGCTGAAGAAACATCGGTTGCCCGGGAGAACATCGCCTGGGAAATCGCCAGTTTATCCTGAGCTGAGGGGCTTATCTGTACCTGGTTATGTATTTTTTAGATAGCAGGTGCAGGTTGAGGAAGAAGGGCATTATGGAAATTATCAAACAGATTCATTTCTATTTGCTGGGTATGCTGATCGTTTTAGGCGGAAGCCTCAATGCCGCCAGCGATAGCCTGCGTATGTCTTTACGGGACGAACGGGCGATATCCAATTATACCATGGATGTTCGCCTGGATACCGAAAAGAAAATGCTCTTTGCCACCACGCAACTCTCCTGGAAAAATACCACCAGCCTGCCGACGGCCGATTTGCGATTCCATCTATATTACAACGCCTGGCGGAACGATAAGAGCTCTTATCTTACCTCCGTCCGATATCGCGATACCGACCTGAGCAAGTATGGAAAGAATGACTGGGCCTGGTGCGAGATTACCTCGATGCGCATCCTCGCAGATTCTTTTTATACTGGTCTGGACGTAACCCCCGCCCTGGAATACATTCAACCCAACGATGGCAATATTCATGACCGGACCGTATTGCGCCTGCCCTTGAGACGTCCGGTTTTTCCCGGTGAAACCATTCAACTGGAGTTTAGCTGGGAGGAAAAAATTCCCCGCCCCTTTAACCGCACTGGCGTCATCAACGATTATTATTTTATGGCGCAATGGTTCCCGAAGATTGGTGTGCTGGAATATGAAGGCGGTTGGAATTGTCATCAATATATTCAGACCGAATACTATTCGAATTTCGGCACTTATGATGTGAAATTAACCGTGCCCACCGGATGGGTAATCGGCGCTACCGGCAGGGAAATCGAGACGGTTGATAATCCTGATAGCACCACAACACATCGTTTTTACCAGGAAGCAGTGCACGATTTTGCCTGGACCACCTCGCCATATTTTAAAGTTGTCAAGCGCCGTTTCGAGTCTGCCAATCTTCCCCCGGTAGATATGCGCTTATTATTAATGCCGGACCATCTCGATAAGGAAGAGCGGTATTTTCAATCCACCGCAAACGCCCTACTTTATTACGGCACCTGGTTTTTTCCTTATCCGTACGGGCATATCACAATTGTCGATCCCGCTTTTCAATCGAAATCCGGAGGGATGGAGTATCCGACCTTGTTTACCGGGAGGACCCGTTGGCTTTCTCTGGTTGGGGAAAGGCAGCCGGAAAGTGTGACAATTCACGAAACCGGCCATCAGTTCTGGTATGGCCTGGTCGCCAATAACGAGTTCGAACATGCCTGGATGGACGAAGGATTTAACGTCTATTCCCAGCACCGAATCTTTCGTCATTACTACCCCCGCCCGGTTTTAAGCAAGCGCTATTTCGAAGGCTTTCTGCCATTAGTGTTCTCTTCGATAAAAACCAGTAACCGCACCGATGGTTCGGATCAGTATCAAGGGTTTTATTCCGCGATGAAACGGGATGCCATGGCCCGCCCATCCTGGGAACACGGCCCCGGCGCATATGGCGTTAATGCCTACAACCAGCCGGCATTAATGCTGCAAACCCTGGAAAATTATTTGGGCTGGGAAACCTTCCAGCGGGTGCTGGCAGCCTATTTTCAACAATGGAAATATAATCATCCCCGCCCGGAAGATTTTTTTGCGGTGGTCAACGACATCAGCGGGCAGAATATGGACTGGTTTTTCGAACAGGCCTACTATAGCAGCAATATCTTCGATTACGGGGTTGGTGAAGTTAACAGTGAAAAAATACGTCCGGTAAAAGGGTATGTCAGAGATCAGGAGAATATTGTTTGGAACGAGCCGGGGGAAGATAATAGCGAACCGGATTATTTGTCCCGGGCATATGTGCG
>JAUIFT010000538.1 GCA_030430345.1 Calditrichia bacterium
TACAGCTTTTGTTTTATAGCGAATACAGATGATATCTAAGTAAGTAGACAAAATTATTTAGGTAATAAACCGGTCAACGGTCTTATGCTGATGCCTTTGCCCATTTCTATATTTGCAAATTTGCAAATGGGCAAAGGGTGGATGAGTGCTACCTCTCTTGTCAAAATATTTTTATTCAAACACTTAAACTGAATAACCGTTCTGGTGATAATGAGTGCTGCTGCCAATCACCCGCAGCATCTCCTGGCGAATCAGCTCCATATTGAATGGTTTTTTGATGACGCCACTAATCACTGCGCCGGCATCTTTCAGGGAATTATCGGTTTGATTCCAGCCGGTAACGATAAAGATTGGAATGGCCGGATTCATTTCCCGCAGGTCTCGGGCGAGTTCCACACCGTTTACCTTCGGCATACTGAGATCGGCGAAAACCACATCGCATTCGTACTTCTGAAATTGCAGCAAGGCTTCCCGGGCATTCGATGCCGTTTTCACGTAACAGCCTTCTTCTTCGAGCATCTCCGCTAATGTTTCCCGCACAAACCCTTCATCTTCTACCAGCAACACCCGATAATTCAGGGGCTGGTAAAACTTAGGGCGATTGCCATCCGTCGTTATCGCCGGCTCCCCGCTGGCCGGCAGTTCGATCATAAAAATAGAGCCTTTGTTGACGATCGAGTCGACATAAATTGTTCCCTTGTGGCGCTGCACGATCTCCAGCGCAATATTCAACCCAAGGCCATTCCCCTGGTTGCCCTTGGTGGTGTAGAACTTATCGAAAATCTTGTGGCGGATTTCCGGAGGTATGCCGATACCGGTATCGCTAACAAATATCAGGACGTTGTTCTCTTTTAATGTGGTTTGAATGGATAGCTTTCCGCCACGAGGCATTGCATCCAGGGCGTTATTGATCAAGTTCAGGACAACTTCCCGCAGCGCTTCAGCATTGCCATGCACCGGTTTGACGGTCCCCAGAGTGAGGTCCAGTTCATAATGAATACCGCGCGACTGCGCCTCGCCTTCGAAGCGGGGACGGGCAATGTCGACAACTTCCTGCACCAACCCGTTAACATTGATAGCTGTATCACCCTTGCCGGATTCCTTCCGGGTGGCGTAATTTTGCAGTCGCTGAATATTCGCGGCACCGTCACTGGCAGCCTTCAGAATAAGCTCCAGATCCCGGTAATGTTCAGACTCACCGAGGTGTTTCTGCAACAATTGTCCCTTGCCGATGATAACACTGAGAATATTGTTCATATGATGGGCAGTGCTGCTGGCCAGCTCACCCATCGTTTTCATCCGCTCCAGGTGTTTCAGATAGTTGTCATATTTATTCGCTTGTTCCAGCAGTGCTTTTTTCTCAATCAGTTGAGTAATCAGATAGTGAATGAATTCATAACGTAGAATTTCATCCGGACCGGGCCGTTCCTTCTCACCTTTAAAAAGAATCACCCAGGCGCCGAGGTAGCGATTGTTAACAACGAATGGGAAGACCAATGCAGCATCGGCGGAAACATCCTTCAACGATGTGCGAAAAACATCATTGAGAAAATGATGTTGATTATCCTCCTGCCAGAATACGGTTTCCGGGGAGTCGAATAAATTAAGCGGTATCGCCGGAAATTCCGGTTTTAAACGCAGGCTGATATCCGCAAACTCTGTCTTTTCGTAGGCTTCGTTGAGCAGTGCCCAGCGTTGATTTTGCGGTGTACCGAGAAATATCCCGGTATATTCGGTCGTGGGATGGGCCAGTACGGAGAAAAGGAGCTGGTTGAGGACGCTCTTGATGGAATTGCGGGTTTTTCCCCGGGGGAGGGCGGTGTCGAATACCCGCAGGCCACGATTGGACGCTTTCACATAATCATACAGATAGACATTTTCAATTGCCTGGCTGACGACATTGGTTACCGTGGTTAAAAACTGTTTGTCCTGAAAACGCAGGAAGTAGTTATCGTCCCTATTCCAGACAACGACCGACCCCAATACTTTACTACCAACATTCATCGGTATTCCCAGCCAGGCTTTCGCCGGTAATGCGCCTTTTTCCAGGGAAAGGTTATCGCAAAATTGCTCGTAATTATTCGTTAATACCGCCTGCCGCTTGGAAATCACATAGCTATAAAGGGTTTGGTTATCATGGAATTCTTTCACCGGTACCGCCTGGCGGGAGGCGACATCGTAGGTGAATTTGGTCGGCACCTGCTTGTCATGCGACAAAATTATTTCGATCTCTTGCTGACTATAAATTTTGCGTAACTCTTCGAAAAACACCGTTAGAATGTTTTTAAAATCTTTTACCGCAAAAATCCGCCGGGTAAAGGCGGCATAGTAATCGAGTAATAAATCTGAGCCTTCGGCTGTATCCATCAATAGATGCAGCGAAGAAAATTTGTAACGGCTCATGGGAACGCTATCTCCCGGCTATGAAAAAATGATCCCACTTGGATTCACCATCAAAATTGGCAAACCAGTATCATCAAGCGGTTAAATTACCATTCTCCCACTCATTGCCCAATAAATCGGAGATATGACGGTTTAACGCATATAATCAACCGGAAATCAACTCCATTAGATGCTGCTGAAGACGCAAACTCAGGAGGTTAATATATTTTCTGAGATCCGCGAATTATGGTAATGACTAGCATTACCGGAAGAATTATATTAGCTGTAATTCATATAAAAATCAAGTACTAAATGCCTGTGGAAAAATTAAAAGACCGGAGCTCACTGTTTGTGCTTAAAGATATTATCGGCGCAATGGGTTTTTACATGAGCAGGGAATATGGTATAAGATGTGAAAATTTCGAATATTCATACTGTGACGTGCTTCAATAAATATTCACTCTAAAATCGGTTAAAATAGATACTCGGAGATTGTATTGTTTTCCCTGCAAAATCCTCTGCATACACCGGATAGGGTTTCTATGTTCCGAATGTCAACGCTCCCGAGCACATCCAAATTTTTTCTCCAACAGAGGGGGCTAAAAAACATTTCATTTTCTTATAAAATACCATATATTTATACATTATTTCTAATAGGAATGAAGCGGCTATGAGTTCGAAGTTAAATAAGCAGAAGCAAATATTGGCTTTGCTCAACTCCCGGGACGCTTCAGAGACAGCTGATGGGGATAATGATATTGCCGGGGAGCAGCCGGTGCACCGGAAGGAAGATCCGGTAACAACGGACCGGCTGATCAATCAGATTTTCCATTTTCATAAAAGTATTATTCAGAATATTAATGCAGGTTTAATCACGATTAGTCCGGACGGCGAAATAACTTTCGCAAACAAAATTGCC
>JAUIFT010000539.1 GCA_030430345.1 Calditrichia bacterium
CGCGCGGCTTTTTCAGTTTCCAACTCCTGCCGTAGCTCCTGGAGATTCCGCTCTTCAGCCATTTGAAAGTATATTGCCGTATCCCGGTCTTGCGGCAAAGCGTTGCTAAATCCGAGGAAAAATGCGTTGTCAACCTGCGGTGCTTTACCAAATACATGCACCGCTTCCCCATTTTTCAACTTGCTGGTTAGATTCCGGAAACTAGTGGCATCGTCTACCAGTAAAGCAGCAATCTCCCCGGATGCGATCGATAAAGGCGCTGTGTTGTAGAATATTGCGGGATTACCATCCGAATCTTCCCCCTGGAACTCTACATGCCTGGGCAGGAAATCAATTGCCTTAGTATTCTGTTTCATACTTAACGACAGTATGGTCTTCGCGGCGATTGGCGGCCTGGGAATAATTCCGGCTAATTGTAGAAATTTTTCCCGTTGTGCCAGGGGCAGCCGGTCCAGCCGGAAAACGTTTTTCTCCGCCAGGTAGGCGAAAAGTTCCATGATGGTAATACCTGGATCATGGGCATTAAGATCGGTCCATTCCGGCGCTAATAAAGGGATGAGATTCCGGCCTTCTTCGACCAAATCTTCCCAGCGGCGATCATCCAGTTTCAATTGTGGTAAAAACATAAGTTTATTCCGAAATTTTCATTTTAATGCGAATATCGCCACCAACCACTAAGCGGTCCGGTGGGACAGCAACTTGTTCTCCCTGCGGCGTATTGTCACGCATCAGAAAGAGTGTTTCGACAAAATCGACGCCGGGTACGGTTTCCAGGAGTGCCGCAACATCGGAGATAAAAACATCCCGTCCCAGCTCCCATCCGGAGCTTCACCGGCAGCAGTGGGATTCTCCGGGACAATGGTGGCATCGACGCCGATTTCAAAATAAGTCGGTCCGATAACGTGAATATTGCGTTTCAGCGGAATATTCACCAATGCCTGCGCTTCCAGGTGTTTCCGCACCCGTTCCCGTAAACCGAAAGAAGGATAGGGACGATCAACTTTCGACTCTGGCAAAATCATCACCGTAACATGCCCGGGTTTTTGCCGAAAGTTAGTATCCTGAGCAGGGAATACTCGAACCCAGGCGACCTCAGAAGACGCTTCCCGGGCGATGACTTCATAATCCTGCACAGTCATGGATCGTCCGCGGTGCCGTAGGGTCAGCGGGCCGCGATATTGTACTTTCTCAGCGGCTTCCATTTCCGCGCCCCCCTCGGCAGGCAGGGGATTAAAAACCGTTTGGATGCCGGGAACGCCCACCAGCACCTGGCTAATTGCGTTGACCGGCACATTTCCGGCTTTTCCTCCGCCACTTTGATATTCCAAAGCCAAAATGCTGGCATTAATCGGCGGCACCATTCCTTGTTCACCATCGCCAAAAAACAGGCGGCCGTTGGCGCGATTGATGGCATAGTGGCGATCTTCGGGACCGGAAGCCAGTAAATGCGGCCGGCTTTCCCAACGTACCCAGACTTCAGTCACCCTGCCTTCCGCATTGCGAACCGCGCGCACCCGTTCCGCTGGTAATTTCTCTAATAATATCGGATACTCAATATGTGCAATAGCGCCGCTTAACTCCCGCACCTCAATAATTTCATCTGCCAGTACCGGAATATTGTTAAAACGAAAACTTTGATTCGGCAGTCCAATACTGCTCCCCAGTGTTTCGTTGCGAATTTTCTGCCGCTGGCAAACCCAAACAGCATTATGAGCAAGCATTAACACTTCACTTTCCTGCGGGGGACCGTCCTCACGGCGGCGCGCCCGGAGCCAATGCAGGGGCGTGCCGAAGCGGGCGAGCGCCTGCGATTCCGCCGGACCGATGAAGGATAACATACCAGGCCGTTTCAAATTGCCGGTTTCATCTTCTACTGGCATTTCCCGCCATTGGAATCCATTCCAAAATTCCCATATTAATGCAGGACCATCGCCATCTTCCCCGGGATTTTCGCTGATGTTAAAGAAAAGTTGTAAAAAATCTACCGGTAATTTTTTGTCAAATCCGATATACAATGTGGGCGTTAGATCCTGCAATTGCTGGAACGGCGCGAAAAAACTACCGGTTGAACGTGCATCAGCAGAATAATTAATGTATTGAAAGTCGTTAAATGCCAAACAATGGTCAAAAAACTGTTGCGGCGATTCATACGTATAGCCCATCGCAAATTCCGCAATCGCCGGAGGAATTTGTTCGGTTATAAAAAGCTCGTTGGTAGCGAGAGTATTTCCAGTGTCATCTGTTTCAACTTGATAGACAACTTTTCTACGTATCCCGAAAGTCCCCGTTAGGACGCTTACTCGCACCCAGAAAGCCTCTTCGTCATTGACGATGTTTTTCCGGAAGTCAAAAGGCACATCAAAGGTAATCCGCCCGGGATGATTCAAGGCTCTTACTTCTGCACTGGCGACCTGTGGATTATCGACCGGGATTATTGCTTCAAAATCCGCGACTAATTCCGTCCATTCCCGGCCATTCCAGTATTCCCAAACGACTTCATGTTCAATGTCTATTACACCGGGATCGTCTGTATCAGTAGAAGCGTCTATTTCACTACTACCGGTTGATGTAGCGTTTCTTGTTTCATCATCCGTTTCCGCTAAATCCGAGGCCATTCGTGTTTCGATTGTCACTTTCGCGCCTGGTTTGCTGAAGATCTCCTCGCTGCTGAAAAAGAATGTCGAGCCGGCAATCACATGCAAACCATACGGATAAAAAATTTGGGTTAAATCCAGCCCTTCCGCATTGGCAAATCCCAGATCCGCGGTGAAGTTCTTTACTTCTCCTTTTTCTTCAGTATCGGAAAAAACCGCCCGGGCAACTTCCCGTTCTTTAATCGAGATCGTTTCAAAAGCAATCTAATGAACGGAGAATACCGCCAAAACATCAATATCCCAATTGCGTTCGTCCAGGTTAATGCCTTCCCCTACCAGGCTAATATCAACAGGACTGGGCAGGGAATCACTGTCGATACGCAGCGTAGCAAACTTTTCCTCTTCAGTGGTTGGTGTGAAACTTACTTCAATATTTTTTGCTTCCCCGCTGTTGAGTGTAAAAGGCTCTCCCCCGGCAAGTAAATTGAATTCTCCGGCGTCTTGGCCGGTTAGAAAAGATGCACTAATTTCGGCAGATGTACTGCCACCTTCATTTTGGATAACGAAAACTTTTTTACTCGATTCAACATTGGTAGGAACCAATCCAAAATCAAATGCACCATTAATTTCCGGAAAGATTGTTAACTGCGGCTGAGGCGCCAGCACAGCTAATCCCATTAGTGTCATCAAAGTATCTG
>JAUIFT010000540.1 GCA_030430345.1 Calditrichia bacterium
TCTGGCAGCATTATTTCTCGCATTCAGCACCATTAAGCTGACGTTGGCCGCGCCATTTTTTATTTACCTCGTTTTCAGGAAGCGCATTCGATTATTAACAATTGCAGCACTTCTTGCCATAGGCCTGAATACACTGATTAGTTTTTTCTATCTTGGATTTAGTGGACATATCGATCAAATGTGGCAGGCAGCCAAAGCCCTGGAACCCTTAGGCGTAAACAGCTATCTTCACATGGGCGCCAGTGGCAGGGTTGATCTCGCCCCATTTCTGGCAATTTTTGGCATTCAGGGGGTTACGTGGATCGTCCTCTCCATCATGATATTCATAGGCGGTCTGTATTATCTCTATCAACAACGAAGTGTAATGCCAGATGCCCTCTTATTGTTAAACCTCAACTTACTATGCTTCACGATATTGTACCATCGGGCGTATGATCTAACCTTGCTACTCCTGCTCGCACTGCCGATCATCCGGAAACTGCGGATACATTTGGGCAACTTATTTTGGGCCGGATTAATTTTTACCGTTTTACCATTGCAATCAATATTTCAGTCTGGCATGGTAAACTTTCCGGAATTTTCTATCCTCTGGCATCTGATTGGCGCTTCGGCAATTGTTACCATTGTTGCCATGGCATTCTTTCTGAACAACGCCTCAAATCCCTCCCCGTAAAGCACCGTGCCTAAACTTATATTTTTAATAGCATTAACTCCACATAAATTTCCAATGATCATTATTTTTTTAGCAAATATCACAAAAATCACAAAAAAAAATTGAAACCGCTCGAAAAATCCTTTATTTTTCCCGGCTGAATACTAAATGGTCAACCATTTGCGAGCGCTTGAAAAATTAAAAACTGCGGGAACAAAAACGACATTTGTGATTATCCATATTTAAATCAAATATCATTAGTCAGTTGGAAAAGCTAGCATTTGTATTTATGTCCTAAAACAGATGAGGTATTAAATGGCAAACTCACCACAAACGATGATTGAAGCAAAAGGGATCAGTAAATTTTATGGCCCTTTTGTAGCGGTGCAGAATATTTCTTTCCAAATTCCTGAAGGTCAGGTTGTCGCTTTTTTAGGGCCTAATGGCGCGGGTAAAACTACCACGATGCGAATCCTGAGTGGCTTCCTCGCCCCCAGTGAAGGTAGTGCATCTATCGCCGGGCATGATGTTTTCCAGGATCGCCTGAAGGCAGCACAACAATTGGGCTACCTGCCTGAGAATGGTCCATTGTATGCCGATATGACGCCGCTGGAACTCCTTCAATTTTTCGGCGACGCTCGCGGCATCAATCCGGATATACTGGGCGACAGAATTAAGCTGGTAACCGAACAAAGCGCCCTGCAACAGGTGTTGGATAAGCCGATAGGTAAGCTATCAAAAGGGTACCGGCAAAGAGTTGGCCTGGCACAGGCATTACTGCACGATCCGAAAGTGCTCATTATGGATGAGCCCACCAGTGGCCTGGATCCGAATCAGATCAAAGATTTCCGGAAAAATATTCGAACCCTGGGTGAAAAGAAAACAATCTTAATGTCTACCCACATTTTACAAGAAGTTGATGCCGTTGCCGACCGGGTAATTCTCGTAAACAATGGCCGCCTGGTTTATGATGGCACCCCGAACGATCTGAAAGAGAATGGCTCTCTGGAAGGACCGTTCTACCGTTTAACTTCTGAAGAGCCGCAAAAGAAGCAGAAGAAGACCGCAGAGGAGGAAAACGCATGAAGTTAGACATTAACTACTCGATGATAAAAGCAATTGCCAAAAGGGATCTACAACTCTATTTCACCAATCCCTCCGGCTATGTATTTATTACTATATTTATCTTTTTAAGTGCTGCAGCAGCATTCTGGCAAGAGCGTTTTTTTTCTGATAACCTTGCCAATCTCAATCAGTTAAACAGTATATTCCCATTTATCGTTTTATTTTTTATTCCAGCGTTAACGATGGGCGTGTGGGCAGATGAACGTAAACAGGGTACCGATGAGTTACTGCTCACATTACCGGCCACAGACCTGGAGGTGGTTTTGGGCAAATACCTGGCAGTATTGGGTGTTTACACCGCTTCCCTGCTGCTCTCTTTAAGTCACGTCATCGTACTGATGTTTTTAGGCAGTCCGGACCTTGGCCTGATGTTTGGTAACTATATCGGTTATTGGCTGCTCGGTGCTGCCTTTATTACCGTTGGCATGCTTGCTTCACTCCTCAGTGAAAACGTTACCATCGCTTTTATTCTCGGCGCAATTTTTTGTGCTTTCTTTGCTTACATCGATTCCGTTGGTGGCCTTTTGGGCAGAAGCGTCTCGGAGTTTCTCGCCCCCCTGGGCGTTATCGGACATTTCGGTGATTTTGCCCGGGGTATCTTTAGCTTTTCCGGCCTTATTTATTTTGTTTCACTGGCCGCTGTTATGCTTTATCTGAATGTATTGATTATCAGCAAAAGACATTGGCCCCAGGAAGCAGACGGCATTAAAATGTCCTATCATCACATTTTCCGTACAGTGGCGCTTGTTATCGCGGTTATTAGCCTGAATGCCGTTCTCGGCCGCCTCAGCATGCGTCTGGATGTAACCGCTGAGCAACTGCATTCTCTCTCTGATAAAACTGCAGAATTATTGAGTGAATTACCAGATGATCGCCCGGTATTTATCCAGGCGTATATCAGTCCGGATGTACCGCAGCAATTTGTGCAAACCCGGGAAAACCTCGTCAGTTTCCTGAAAGAGATCGATGCAATCGGTGGTGGTAAAGTTGAGGTCTTAATTAATGATACCGAACCTTACACCCAGGAAGCACGGGATGCGCGGGAAAAATTCGGCATCCTCCCCCGGGAAATTCCCAATCCCGGTAGTGCTCGCGCCAGCCTCGCCCAGGTCTTTATGGGTATCGCCTTTACCTGTGGCGCGGAGGAAGAAGTTATTGGATTCTTCGAACGTGGATTACCAGCAGAATATGAGTTGGTTCGCAGCATTCGGGTTGTTGCAAAAACCGATCAAAAAAAAGTGGGCATGCTCGTAAATGACACCAAAATTTTTGGCGGCTTTGATTTTAATGCCGGATCAACCTCACCGGCATGGCAGGTAATTAATGAGCTGCGTAAACAGTACGAAGTGGTTCGAATCGCTGCAAATTCACCGATTACTGAAGAACTGGATGCCTTTATCGTTCCGATGCCTTCGACACTGCCGCAGGAAGAAATGGATAATGTGCTCAACTTTATCGAAACCGGCGTGCCAACACTGGTAATGGTCGATCCGCTGCCGGTGGTTAACATCGG
>JAUIFT010000541.1 GCA_030430345.1 Calditrichia bacterium
ACCGGCGGCAGCGTATGGTATGGGGGCGATACGATTACGCAGCGGGAAGCCCCCTATATCCTTACTTTTTTTTCGGTGAACCCTTTAATCGTGATTATGGCTCCGTTTAATTACGCCGATAATCCCGATTATGTCGATCGCCGTAATTTTGTCAGCTCCAAGTATTTGGTCAACCATTACTTTCATGCTACCAAAGTGCCTTATCAGGCAGATTTACAGTGGTTTTCTCCGGATTTGAATGAAATGCCCCAACCATTGGGGATAGCAGAAGGTAATTCGACAGAAATTAAGTGGGATACTGGAAAGCTCATTTTAGAGAAAAAGGATGGCTGGGTAACATCGCGGAGAGAATAATGATGAACGCCCAGTAGCTCCTTTTCCAAATAACGAAAGGCATGGATTATGAATGGCATCAATCGCAAAAATTTTCAATTAATTTTCCCAGCAATTATTCTTCTCCTGGTATCTCCTGCTTTTATGGAATTGTCAGCTCAAACGATCTCGCAGGACAGTTTAAAAATCGCCGCGCAGGAAATAATGACCACTGCCCGCTACTGTGCCTTAATTACCCGGGATAACGAAGACAATATCAGTGCGCGCGCCATGGATGCCTTTCCGCCGGAAGCGGACTTGACCGTTTGGATGGCAACCAATCCGCTTAGCCGGAAAGTTGCTCAAATTCGTGAGCAACCAGCCGTGACGCTCTATTATTTTAATGCCGATATGCAGGCATATGTCACCCTCTATGGACAGGGAGAACTCGTCAACGATTCCCAGGCGAAAAGAAAACACTGGAAAGAAGAATGGACCGCTTTTTATCCCGACCGGGAAAAAGGGTATTTGCTAATAAAGGTAATTCCGGAACGTGTTGAAGTGGTAAGCGAAGCACATGGCATTATCGGTGATCTCAAAACGTGGACGCCTCCGTCAATTAACATATCAACGGAGGCGCCGGAAAAAAGGTAGTCAAAATATTCTAAAATGGGTCAGGAATCCTGATCATCATACACGGTTGCATATCCGCGGAAAAAGTCATCCAGTTTATTATTGCGATAGCGCTTTAGCATAAAGCGGCGGATCGGCCGCATACTCTTGCTTAAGTTACTGGAAGTCGGCATTTTCCCATTTTCCATAAAAAACGGTTGTGCCTTTTCCAGGAAACGATTGACGTTATTTTCACCAAACTCATTATACAGCGTATCGAGAATACTTTCCCCATCTTCGGCACCTTCTGCTTCCATGTGCCCGTTAGCATTCTCGAGCTCTTCCTCCTGGGCATCATCCAGCCGGCGGATGGTTGGTGGATTTTTGTATTCGAAGTCGGATGTTATTGTATCTTCAGTTGAGTATTCTTCGCTTTCGGTGGCATATTCTTCACTATCGGTTTCCGTTATCTGGTCGGCAAAGGTTTCCATTTCGCTTGCGGATTCAGCCGGGTTGCTCACTTCATCCTCACTTTTTTCGTCATCATCAGCTTTTTCTGAAGCGTCACTACTTTCTCCACTGGCACGCTCAGACGGCCAGGTATAACCATCATTATCACTTCCGCTGCCGCCGCTCCAGGCATATCCGCCGCTGCTGCTATCACTACTTCTGCCGGCAGGTTCACCTTCATTTTTCCGTTCCGATGGCCAGGTATAATTATCCTTTTTATTATTATTTCGTTCTGATGGCCAGGTATAAGCATCATTATTACTACTTTGCCCCATACCCAATGCGCGATATCTTCCCGTATCTTCGTATACGGCCTCCTGAATAACTTCTTCCTCTTCCGGAACGCGGGAATAGATCTTCGCAAAAATAGCCAGCAGGATAATCCCAACCTCGATACCCAATGTAATCAGTAGTGCCACAATCTTTTTCACAGTGAGGTCTTCAACCACCCACATTTCCTGAATTGCCTGCAATATTGCATTGGAACCATAGGTATTGATGGGCATTGGTCCGAGCGATAAGCCTAAGATGGCCGCCTGCTGCTCAACCCAATCTTCCAGGTTTTTAGTCGGCACGGAGGCCAGCACGCTATCCCGCTCCGCAATCAATAATTTTTTCTTGGTTTTTAACTGAGCCTCTCTTTTCGGCCAGTAAGTGGATGACGGTAATGCGGCCACTTTGCGCTGGGCATAGGTAATGTCTTTATCAGCAATCGTTAATTTGTCTTGCATTTGCAGCGCATATTCTTTCATAACAATGTTTAAGCGCTTATCTATCTCGTTACGATAATTAGATGTGTCGACCATCTGGCTTTCAATAATTTTTGCATGAAAAGATGACGTCGCCGAAAAAGCGCAGATAAAAGCAACAATGACGTATAATGTGCCGGCGATAACCCGTTTCCGAACATCCCAGACGATAAAAGAGTAAAGGGTGGCCAGACGGAGGATTTCAAATACAACCGTCGCCAGAATTGCTGTTCGAATTTCGAACATATTCAGGTAAAAGTAAAAGCCATTATCCATACTGATAATGGTTAAGCCCACGCTAAGCGCGGCAAAAATATACTTTAGATATTTTTTCATAATTTTAGCCAGTTTGATTAAGAGTTTTACATGATAAAGGATAGGTATTCTTAATCGGAAAGAACTTAATATGTGCGGTTTTATCCGTCCGAGGAGTGACGGTTTTCAGTCAATTATCAAATTAACTGTGCCCCAATTCCACGCACATAGTGATGAGAATGCCAATGAACTAACGGATTAATAATTTAGAAAAATATCGATTGTCATTGTGACTAAATTTACAAATAAAATGACCGGTTATTTTTTTAAAAGATGAGCGAGTAAGCGATGCGGTTATTTTTCCTTGCAAGTTATTTTATGGTTTGCTAAAATATTAGATGATATATATAAAAAATTTATATGCATCACCAAGATTCATTCCTGTAAACACAATTTAAACAGATACTTATTCTCCATTCATCTCATTCAAAAACTACGGAGACGCATAAAATGAACAAACGCCTGACTGCTTTCGGTATGTTAATAGGACTTTTATCAATCCTTTTTATGAACTGTGCGGCCATTTTTAATAATAGCGGCAAAAAAGTTGGGGTAAATTCCACGCCTACCGGAGCGGAAGTTTATGTTAATGGAGAGATGCTCGGGCGGACGCCGGTTACACTGGAACTGGACCGTAAGCAGAATCATGAAATCGTTGTTAAACAAGATGGTAAAGAGCGCTCATATGTGTTGACAAAGAAGTTAGGCGCTGGCTGGATCGTTCTTGATATTATTGGGGGTGTTCTGCCGGTAGCCATCGATGCAGCGACCGGTGCATGGTATAGTT
>JAUIFT010000542.1 GCA_030430345.1 Calditrichia bacterium
TGAAGGTCGCGGTGATGGGCTGCATCGTCAACGGACCGGGCGAATCGAAACACGCCGATATCGGCATTTCACTGCCAGGCACCGGCGAGACGCCGGCGGCCCCGGTCTTCATCGACGGCAAGAAGGCCGCGACATTGCGCGGCGCGAACATCGCCGCCGACTTCCAGGCGCTGCTTGCCGATTACATCGAAAAAAAACACCATCGATACGTCGAGAAAAAAATCCCTGAGCTACAAGCCTATTTGCATAAAATCGCTAAAGTACACGGCAATTGCCACCCAGAATTATTGGAAATTTGTCTGTTTCAATATAGGGTTTAATCGCGTCGATCAGGTGAAAGCGTTCATATTCCAGATAGTCAGCCGCCGCCGTCGGAAACATTAACAATGCGAAGCCATAGTGACCGTATGCAACAATCTCCATATCTTTGTTCAGGCGTGGGCTCCACCACTGATGAATTTCTCTGTTCATTACAATTCTCCTTGTATATTATTTTTTGTTATTCTCAAATCTTGTTCGATTCTGCTGCTTTCTAAAAAAGAAAGAGTCAATAGGCAAAACATGTCCCCTGACGGGGCAGTGCCGGTAATGACTCTGATAATGCAGTAAAACCGATTTAAAGCGTAAAGCCTTTTATTCTGGTATATCCATAAACCCGGAGCGCATATCACTGCAAACATTATGCTGCTTGGATAAACCGTTTTATAATTGTATATAAGGCTAAGGCTGAACACGTTAACCTCCGGGATCCCGGAGCCTTACGCCCTCAGCCTTGGCATGATCTTTTTACTAAATCAAAATTTAAAAATCAAGCCAATTTTAACTTTACTCCCTCAGAGGGGAGAACAAACATGAGCACTATTGCCGCGGTTCTTCAGGCGGAACAGCGCATCCGCCCGCACATTGTGGAAACCCCATTTCGTTATTCACCATTTTTCAGCAAACAGCTGGCCTGCGAAATCTACTTGAAACTGGAGAACTTACAGCATACCGGCTCTTTTAAAGTGCGCGGCGCACTGAACAAATTATTATCGTTGGATAGCACTGGAAAAGCGGCCGGTATTGTCACAGCATCTTCGGGGAACCATGGTGCGGCAACGGCTTTTGCGTTAGGCAAACTTTCTCTCCGGGGCGAGATATTTGTGCCGGAAACTGCTTCCCCGGCAAAAACCGCTGCGATTGCCGCGCTCGGTCAAACAGTTTCCTATTTTGGCGATGATTGCGTTATTACCGAAAAGTATGCCCGCCAGTATGCGACTGAAAACAATCTGGCTTATGTTTCCCCCTATAATGATCCGGCAATTATTGCCGGCCAGGGCACAATCGGGGCCGAAATTGCCCGCCAGATCGATTCACTCGATCGCCTGTATGTTACCATCGGTGGCGGGGGCATGATTAGCGGCGTGGCAATTTTTCTCAAGTCCGTTTTTCCCAAAGTAAAAATCATCGCCTGTTCCCCGGAAAACTCCGCGGTAATGATCGATTCTATCGCTGCCGGGAGGATTCTCGATCTGCCCTCTCTGCCAACCCTCTCGGATGGCTCCGCCGGCGGGGTCGAAGAAGATGCGATTACCTTTCCACTCTGCCAGCAGCTCATCGACGATTGTGTCAAAGTGAGCGAAACGGAAATTGCCGAGGCAATGCGGCAGTTCATCGATTATGAACATCTTTTGCCGGAAGGGGCGGCGGCGGTCGCGCTCGCAGCCTGCATCAAACAAGCACCACAAATTGCCGGAGAGAAGGTCGGAATTATTATTTGCGGGGGGAATATCGACCGGGAAACCTTGAAAAGCATATTATAAAGCCAGGAATGTAAATCCGAAAACGCCATCATCCTGAGTTTGCCGAAGGATGAATCACTGGTAAATGTTTGGTTACATTACTCTATCTTACGCTTTCTCTACAACTTTCCGTAATTGATGCAAATTGTCCAGCACCACCGTGCCATCCGGAAAGGTAATCGCCGGGCTTTTGATGCCGACAAATGGAAGGCCGGTCTCTTCAGCAGCGGCATAATCGGTCGTTGCATCCCCAACAAACAGTACAATTTCCGGCGTATAATTGTTCTCTGCGAGAATTCTCCGAATGATCGCCGGCTTCAATGCCGGAGAGCCATATACCGCTTTAAAGAAGCGCTTTAAATCCCGCCGCTCGACAATTTCCAGAATTTCTTTTTCCGGCGTTCCGGTGCAAACATAGAAATCCATTTCGCGATGAAATGCTTCCAGGAACTCCCGGGCACCATCAATATAACTGGCTTGTAATACTTCGTCCCGCACCAGCCGGGAGAACTCGGCGCCCAGTTGTCGCAATTCTGCATCCCCTATTTCCCGCCCCAGGTAAGTTTGATGAAAATAGCGAATCTTTTTGTAACGGGAAAGCCCCCCATAAGCGAGGTGATAGGCGACAACTTTTTCCATGATCTCCTCACCATACGGACGATACAGCTCCGCAAATGCCTGTGATTTTACCGCAACGGAATCGATTATCACACCGTCAAAATCAAATATTATTGCCTGGTATTTAGCTGCGCCTTCTTTCATAAAAGATCTCAGTGTTTTGCTTTTTCCTGCGGGATCAACGGTATAAATTTATTGTCTACTTTCGGGAAAGGAAAATCAGCGATTTCCCCCATGGTAATCCAGCGAAAATCCGCAGGGCCGCTTAAATCAACCTCGCCATCCAGGTATTCGCACAAGTAAACTTTTACGGTGATTCGAAAATGGGTAAAGGCATGTTTAACGGTAGTAAGGTAAGCTGTTGGCTTTACCTGCAGCGCGGTTTTTTCAAAAATATGTCGCTCGCAGGAGGCTTCAGCAGATTCCCGCCCGGCTATTTTTCCATTAGGAAACTCCCAGAGCCCACCGAGTAAACCATCCGCTGGCCGCCGGGTGATTAGTAGCTTCTCTCCTCTCCGGATAACGCCGCTGACCATATCATAATGCGGCGTTTTTTTCCGGGCTTTCCTTTTCGGCAGCTCTTTTTGCCGTTGATTCGCATAGGCATGGCAGCAGTTTTTTACCGGGCATTCTGCACAAAGCGGGTTTTGCGGCCGGCAAACCAGGGCGCCCAGCTCCATCATTGCCTGATTGTAATCACTTGGAGATTCCCGATCCAGCAGCGCATCGGCAACTGCCTGGTATACTTTCAGGAATTTACTGTCATTCACTGGTGCTTCGATACCAAACAACCTTGCCAAAACACGCTTCACATTACCATCCACTACCGCATAGGGATGCCCGAAAGCAATACTTTGCACCGCTGCGGCAATATATCCACCGAC